>JAQGLF010000178.1 GCA_028293025.1 Alphaproteobacteria bacterium | reverse complement strand
GACAGCAGCGCCGTCGCCGCCACCGCGGCGCGGCTGCTGGCGCCGGACGGGCGGGTGGCCGCCTTCACCGCCGTGCCCCGCTTGGGCTATGACGGCAGGATCGCCCGCGGCCGCTTCGCAGACGAGGGCCCGCATGCGGCCGCGGTCGCGGCCATGTATCCCAATATCGATCACGTCCTGATCCGCAGCGGCCAGCGCTCGCCCTTCGCAGCGCTCGACCGCAATTTCTTTCTCTTCGAGCGGCCGATGCTCAATCTGTGCAACGCCGTCTGGGCGGACGCGATCATGGATGCGGCGCGCGAACGAAAGCTCTCGGTGATGCTCACCGGCCAGATGGGCAATATGAGCTTCAGCTACACCGGCCTCGAGGTGCTGCCCGAGCTGCTGGCGGGCGGCAAATGGCTGTTTCTGGCGAAGCTGGCCGCGCAGCTGCGGCGGCACGGCACGAGGCTCGAAAGCGTCGCGGCGCACACGTTCGGCCCCTTCCTTCCGGCCCTTCTGTGGACCGCGATCAACCGCCTGCGCGGGCGTCACATGAAGATCGGCGATTACAGCGCCATCGACGCGGCGCGGGCCGACCGGCTGCGCGACGATGCCAGCGCCGCCGGCCTCGACTTCAGCTATCGGCCGCGCCGCGACCCGGTCGGAACGCGACTCTGGGTGATGGGGCGGGTGGATCTGGGCAGCTACAATAAGGGCCTTCTCGGCGGCTGGGGTATCGACGTCAGGGATCCGACCGCCGACAGGGCGCTGGTCGAGCTCTGCCTTTCGATTCCGGCCGAAGCCTATCTGGCGGGCGGGCGGACGCGCGCGCTGGCGCGCGACGCCTTCGCCGACCGGCTTCCGCGCCTCGTCCTCGACGAGACCCGCAAGGGCTATCAGGCGGCGGACTGGCACGAGGGTCTCGCCGCCGGCCGCGCCGAGCTGGGGGACGAGATCGGCCGCATCGCCGCTTTGCCCGAAGCCGAAGGAGTGATCGACACCGCGATGCTCGAGGATCTGGCCGGGGCGTGGCCGGAGCGGGACTGGAACCTCGGCGAGAATCAGTCGCTTTATCGGCTGGCGCTGCTCCGCGGCGTCTCCAGCGGCCATTTCCTGCGCAAGGCGTCGGGCTCGAACGCCTGATCCCGTCGAATCCGCCGCCCGAATTGCCAAGCGGCGGCGGAGCGTTCATGGACCGGCGATGCTATCTCAACGGACGCGGTATACAATCCGGGCCCTGCTCCACCTCGCCGACCGCTACGGCGAGGGGCCGGTGCGGCTCAGCGAGATCGCCGAGGCGCAGAACATCCCGTCCAAATTCCTGACGGTGATGTTGTCGCAGATGATCCGCAAGGGGCTGGTCGCCAGCCGCCGCGGCCGCGAGGGCGGCTATTGGCTGGCGCGGCCGCCGGCGGAGATCAGCTATGGCGAGATCGTCCGGCTGACCCGCGGCTCGCTCGGCCTCCTCCCCTGCGCCAGCCGCCTCGCCTATCAGAAATGCACCAATTGCATCAGCGAGGAACGCTGCCGGCTGCATCGGGTGATGCTGACGGTGCGCGACGAGACGGCGCGGATCCTCGACGGCCTGTCGCTCGCCGACACCGTGCCGCCGGAGCGTATTTTGTAGAGGGTTCTTGGTTAACACTTAATATGATTGGTCAGGAAACGATGCCCAGGATTATAGATATAGCGGTAAGAGGGGCGTTCGCCGTAGTAGCGATACTGTACATACTCATGTTATTTAACGTTATACGCGACAATATGATTATGTTGTACTTTCCAGGGCTACTTCTCTTAGTGCTATTGATCTACTCCTTAAAGAAGGGTCCTGACGTATCTAAGTGATGTTATTTTAGATCAGCCCAAGGAATGCACTGCAACTCTAACCGCCCTCAAAGCAAAATCCGGAACAGCGCCCCGCCGCTCGGGCTCTCTGCCAGCGCGATCGAGCCGCCATGGGCGAGCACCACCTGACGGGCGAGGCTGAGGCCGACGCCGGTCCCCTTCGCCTTGGTGGTGAAGAAAGGGAGGAAGACCTCCTGTCGCAGCGCGTCCGGCACGCCGGGGCCGTTGTCGGCGACCTCGATGCGGACGCGGCGGCCGGGCAGGCCGGCGAAAGCCAGCGCCACTTCCGGGGTTTCGGCATGGCCGCGCGCCGCCTCCGCCGCATTGCGCAGCAGGTTGATCAGCACCTGGCAGAGCAGGTCTGGATCGGCGTCTATGATGAGAGCCTCGGGCTGGACGTCCACGGCGAGCGCCACGCCCGCCGCCATGTCGCCGGCGCGGAACAATGCATGCAGCTCCCGCGCCCAAGGCAGCACCTCGAACGTGCGGCGGCGGATTTCGGGCCGGCGGCTGATCTGCCGGTAGCTCTCGACGAAGTGCATGACGCCGTCCGCGCGCCGCGCCAGCGTCTCGACGGCGGCGCGGGCGTCGGCGACGGCCGGGTCGGCCCCCTTGTCGGCCTCGACCATGAGCGCCGCGGCGGTCTGGGCGAGCGAGGTCACCGGCGTCATCGAGTTCATGATCTCGTGGGTGAGGACGCGGACGAGGTCGCTCTGGGCGGCGATCTCGACGGCGTTGAGCGCGCTCTGGATCGGCTGCACCGCGATCACCCGCACCGTGCCGCCGAGGCGATGGACCGCGGCGGCGCTGACCATCGCCGCCTGCGGGACGGCATCGAGCATCAGCGGCACGAGATGCGGCCGCCCGACCTTCTCGTCGGCGAGCGCGGCGGCGAAGGCCTCGCCATAATCGCGATAATCGTCGATCCTGACCCCCCGGTGGCGGACGAACAGGCGCCGCGCCGCCTTGTTGGCCGGCGCGACCCGGCCCTCGCCGTCGACGGTGAGCAGAGGCGTCGGCGCGTCGTCGAGCACCGCTTCATAAAAGCGGCTGGCGTCGCTGAGCCGATGGCGCTCCTCCCTGAGCCGGCGGATAGCGCGGTCGAGCGCGGCGCCGATCTCGCCGAAGCCGCTGCCCTCGGCGCCGTGGCTGAAGCTTTGCGAGAGATCGCCGAGGCGGATCGCTTCGAGGAAGCGCGCGACCTCGATATTGGTCCGCCGGATGTGGCGCCACAGCTCCAACAGCGCCCAGAGGCAGAACAGGCCGGCGAGGATGCGGGCGGCGCCGAGCCCGGGCGTGGACAGCGACAGGACCAAGAGGAAGGTGGTGACGAGGAAGGCCGCGGCGCGCGCGGCGAGGCCGGCGAGGAAGCGCGTCCTAAAGCCCATGCTTGTCCATGCGGCGGTAGAGGGAGGCGCGGGTGAGGCCAAGCTCCTGCGCGGCGAGCGAGATGTTGTAGCTGTGCTTCTTCAGCGCCTGCTCGACCATCTGCTTTTCGGCCCGTTCCAGGTTGAGGTCGCTGCCGCCGCGCTGCGCCGGGAGGGACGGCGCCGACCGCGCCGGACCGCGGGCCAGCGAAAAGTCCTCGACGGTGAAGGCGCCGTCGGCGGCGAGGATCACCGCCCGTTCGGCGGCATGGCGGAGCGCGCGGACGTTGCCGGGCCAGTCGTAATCCTGGAGCGCGGCGAGCAGCTCGGGGGAGAGCGCGCGGGCCGGCTTGCCGTATTTCTTCGCGTAGAGTGCGACATAATGGTCGACGAGGAGGGGGATGTCCTCGCGCCGCTCGCGCAAGGGCGGCAGCTCGATCTCGACCGTGTTGAGCCGGAACAGCAGGTCCTGCCGGAACAGGGTCTCGTCGTGCAGCCGCTCGGGCGGGAGGTTGGTCGCGGCGACCATCCGGACGTCGATCCGCACCGGCCGGTTGCCGCCGACCGGCACCACCTGCCTTTGCTCGAGGGCGGTCAGCAGCTTGGGCTGGAGATGGAGCGGAAGGTTGCCGACCTCGTCGAGGAACAGGGTGCCGCCGTCCGCCGCCTGCAGCCGGCCGACGCGGTCGGCGCGGGCGTCGGTGAAAGCGCCCTTCACATGGCCGAACAATTCGGATTCGAAGAGATTGCCGGCGACGGCGCCGAGATCGACCGAAACCATGACGCCCTCGGCGCGGCGCGAGCGGCGATGGATCTCGCGCGCGACCAGCTCCTTGCCGGTGCCGTTCTCGCCGAGGATGAGGACGTTGGCCTCGGTCGGCGCCGCGCGCTCGATCAGCGAGTAGATGCGCCGCATCGCGGGCGAATCGCCCAGGAGCGGCGTCTCGCCGCCGGCGGCGGGGGCGGAGATGGCGACGGCGCGCTTGCGCTCGGCGGCGGCGGTCTGGCGGGAGGCGCGCAGCGAGGCGGCGGTGCGGACGGTGGCGAGGAGCCGCTCGTTCGACCAGGGCTTGGAGACGAAGTCGGTCGCGCCCCTTTTCATCGCCTCGACCGCGATCTGGACCCCGCCATGGGCGGTGATCATCACCACCACCGCCTGCCGGTCCCGCTTCAATATCTCGCCGAGCCAGTGGACGCCTTCGGCGGCGTTGGTGGCGCCGCGGCCGAAATTGGCGTCGAGCAGGATGACGTCCGCATCGCCGTCGATCGCGGCAAGCGCCGCTTCGGGCGATTCGAAGGTCGCGACCTCGTCGAACAGGTCGCGCAGCAGCAGCCGCGCCGACAAGAGGATGTCCGGATCGTCGTCGACCACGACCGCCCGGCCGAATGACTTTCGCTCCCGCTCCACTCCCGATCTCCTACAATCGACGCGGGAGGCGACAAACAATTATCGTGCCAGAGCGTCCGGGAGCGGACAGGCGCCTGTCCGGCGGCGGACAGCGGGCGGCGGCGAGCGCGCTTCGAAAAGCCCGGAAATCCGGGGCTTTTCGCAAATGGCACGCCTCCTGCTGGACAAGCAGGCAACGAATATTCCTGAACGAAAGGATAAACCATGCGCAGGATCGAAATCATCGCCGGGAGCCTGCTGTGGCTCGCCGCGGCGGCGCTGATGCCGCTGGCCGCGCTCGAGCCGGTCCAGGCGGCGCATGCCGCCGCTCCGGCGATCCGGTGAAGGCCGCCCTGTCCGGGCGCGGACAGCCTTGTCCGATTCCGGACATTGCCGGCGCGGGATCGCGCCCTGGAGCGCCGTGCAACGGCTGGCACGATGATTGCTCCCTCAGGCAAATGAGGCAGGGATGAGCGTGATCAGGATGCAGCCCAGCGACGATCCGGGGAAGCCGCCCACCGGCGATGGCATGGATCGCGTCGTCGAACGGAAGCGGGTGCCGATGCCGGCGAAGATCGGCGCGGGCGTTGCCGCCTTGCTGCTGCTCCTCCTGCTTTTCCATGTCTTCGCGCCGGGTGCCAACAGCCAGA
>JAQGLF010000177.1 GCA_028293025.1 Alphaproteobacteria bacterium | reverse complement strand
ACCAGGCGAGCGAGAAGAGCGAGGCGCAATTGAAGACCTTGCTCCAGCCGGTCGAGGCGACGCTGAAGCGCTATGAGGAAGGACTGAGCAAGGTCGAGAAGGAACGGGTCGATTCCTATGCCGGCCTGCGCGAAGCGGTGACCCTGCTCCACGCCGGCCACAGCCAGGTCCGCGAAGAGACCGCCCGCCTCGTCAATGCGCTGCGCTCCAGCCCGAAGGCGCGCGGCCGCTGGGGCGAGCAGAGCCTCAAGAACGTGCTCGAGCAGGCGGGGCTCTCGCCCTACGCCGATTTCCAGACCGAGGTCTCGGTCGATACCGGCGACGGCCGCCTGCGCCCCGACGTCATCGTCCGCCTGCCGGGCGGGCGGAAGCTGATCATCGACGCCAAATGCTCATTGAACGCCTTTCTCGACGCCTCGGAGCAGGTCGACGAGGGGCTGCGCACCGCCTACCTCAAGGCGCACGCCGCCTCGATCCGCACCCACGCCCAACAGCTCGGCGGCAAGGCCTATTGGCAGCAATTCGGCGACGCCGCCGATTATGTCGTCATGTACATTCCCGGCGAGCATTTCCTCACCGCCGCGCTCGAGCAGGATGAGGGGCTGTGGGAATGGGCGTTCGAGCGGCGGGTGCTGCTTGCGACGCCGACCAACCTCGTCGCCATCGCCCGCACCGTCGCCAGCGTCTGGCGCCAGGAGAAGCTGGCGGAGGAGGCGGCGGAGATCGCCCGGCTCGGCAAGGAGCTCCACGCCCGCCTGGCGACGATGGGCGGCCATGTCGTCAAGCTCGGCCGCAACCTGGAGCTTGCGACCGGCGCCTATAACGCCTTCGTCGGCAGCCTCGAGAGCCAGGTGATGACCCAGGCCCGTCGCTTCGAGACGCTCGAAGTCTCGGGCGGCGCCAAGGAGATCGATCCGCTGCCGGTGGTCGACATCACCCCCCGCACCCTCACCAAGCTCGATCCCGGCGAGGCGGCCGAAGCGGCGGAATAGCCGAGGGCTCTGACCACACCGGAACTCGCCCCTTCGCGATGGAGCGGCAAGTAGGCGTCAACCTAAACCTTCAAGGAGCCGACAGTTCGGCTCAATGCCTGCTTTTGTGCCGATCAGAGTCGGAATTCACGGACCTGTCGCTCGGCCGAAGGTGGCGGCTGCCCACGCGTTGCAAGTGGCAAAAACGGCTTCTCCAAACTTCTCATCGGCCCGCAGCTTCGTATTCTCCCGTTCCAGGCACGTGATGAATCGATGTGCTTCTTTGTTACAGGCCGCGACGGCCGCATCGCTGAAGCTCGCTCCAGGCGGCAGCTTGGCCTGCTCGCGTGCCATACAATTGCTAAATGCAGGCCAGCCGGGCGACAGAGCGGCGTCCGGTACCATTCGGCCCTCCGAGCAGGCGCCGAGCCCGAGTGTCAGCGATAGCATGAGCACGGGCGGCATGATCGTCCGCAAGCTCGGCTCCTTCGTCGTCGAGCGTGACATCGTCGTTGTGGACGTTGAAATAGTAGAGCGGCATGGGGGGCCGCCTACCATCGGCCCCGCTGCTGCACCTTAACCGAGATCAACACGTTCTTTCAAAACTGACCAATATAGATTGAGACTCGCTCCGTAATCCCTGTAAAATGCTGAAATTGCTGGGGACGATTCAGGCACCCGGTAACCGAGAGTTTCGCGCTCCCGCCACTGCTGCGGCCGGGAGTCAAAATGTCCAATTCAAACCCATCGCCGCTGACTCCAATGCTCCGGAAAATGGAGCTTTGGGCTGCCTTCAGCGACAGTGACCGCGAGGCGCTGCTCGCAATGCCGCACACCTTGAAGACCATCAAGGAGGGTCACTACATAGTGCGCGACGGTGACAAGCCGACGCACTCGTGCGTCATGCTCACGGGGTTCACCTATCGTCACAAGATCGTGGGGGCCGGAGCCCGGCAAATCGTCTCGATCCATAGGGCCGGTGACATGGTGGATCTTCAGAACTCGCTGCTGGGGACGGCCGACCATAATGTGCAAGCGCTCACACGCGCCGAGGTCGCCTTCATTCCGCGCGAGGCGGTCAAGGAAATCGCATTTGCCCGGCCGGCGATCGGTTTCGCGATGTGGTATGACACGCTCGTAGACGGTTCCATCTTTCGCGAATGGGTCGCGAACGTCGGTCGGCGGGACGCCCGCACCCGGATGGCGCATCTTCTTTGCGAGTTCGCACTTCGGCTGGAGGCGGCGGGGCTGAGCGAGCAAACGCATTATGAGCTGCCGATGACCCAGGAGCAGCTGGCCGATTGCACCGGATTGACGCCGGTCCATGTCAATCGGATGCTCAAGGAGCTGGATAAGGGGGGCTTCATCCAACGAGACAAGCGCGCAGTCACGATAGCGGATTGGCGGCGACTTGCCGAAATCGGCGACTTCCAGAGGGGTTATCTGCATCTGGGCGGCGATCAGAGTGCCGCGCTTCAATAATGGCGTTCCACATTGCAGGGTTCGGTGTGGTCAGCCGCGAGGTCGGCCTAGAGCGCCAGCGCGTCCGAGCGGCGGATGCGGGCGATCTGGGGGAGGATATTGGCGATCGCGAAATCGTGCAGGTCGGCGGCGCGGGAGGTGGTCGCATCCTCGGCGATGACGAGGTCGTAGCCCAGCTCCCAGGCATGACGGGCAGTCGATTCGACGCCGAAATTGGTGGCGATGCCGGCCAGCACGAGCGTCGAGATGCCGCGGCGGCGCAGCTGGAGGTCGAGATCGGTGCCGGTAAAGGCGCCCCATTGGCGCTTGTGGATCCTGATGTCGCCGTCCTGCGCGAGGCCGGGGACCAACTCCATCCATTCCGGCGGCAAGCCGCCCGGCGGTACCGGCGACGGCCGATCGACGTTGCGCGGCGGCCGGTCGGCGCCGTCGGGCGCCCAGCCGACATGGACGAGGATCACCGGCGCGCCGGCCGCGCGGAAGCGGGCGGCGAGCGCCTTCGCAATCTCCACCACCTCCTCGCCGGAACGCGGCGCCAGCGGCATCGAGGCGATGCCTTGCTGGAGGTCGATCAGGACCAAAGCGGTGCGCTTCGGATCGAGGGCGATCGGATCGGCCATCAGTCGAGCGCTCCGGTGCGGGCGCCTTGCGGCGCGTCGGCGGCGTGCATCACCGTCTTCAGATTCATGAATTCGTGGAGGCCGTAGCGGCTCAGTTCGCGGCCATGGCCGGAGCGCTTGACGCCGCCGAACGGCGCTTCGGGCGCCGAGGCGAGCATCTCGTTGATCGCGGTCATCCCGGCCTCGATGTCGCGGATGAAGCGCTCCTGCTCCGCCGGATCCTTCGTCCAGGCCGAGGAGCCCAGGCCGAAGGGGATATGATTGGCGATGCGGATCGCATCGTCCAAATCGGCGGCGCGGAACAACATCGCGATCGGCCCGAAAATCTCCTCCGCCGCCAGCGGGCTGTCGAGCGGCACGTTCGTGAGGATGCCGGCGGTGACGAAGGCGCCCGGCCCGTCGATTTTCTCGCCGCCGAAAAGGAGGGTGGCGCCGAGCCCCTTTGCTTCTTCAAGCTGCTTCAGCACCGTGTCGCGCTGCTCGAAGCTGGAGAGGGGCCCCATGTCGGTCTGCGGATCGAACGGATCGCCGGCCTTCACCGCCTTCATCGCCGCGGCGAACTTCGCCAGGAAGGCATCGTGCACGTCGGCATGGACGATCATCCGCTTCGCGCAGACGCAGGACTGGCCGGTATTCTGGACGCGCGCCTTGACGCCCTGCTTCACCGCCTCGTCGAGATCGGCCGACGGCATGATTATGAAAGGGTCCGAGCCGCCCAGCTCCAGCACCACCTTCTTCAGCGCCTTGCCGGCGGCCTCGGCGACCGACCTGCCCGCCCCCTCGCTGCCGGTGAGGGTGACGGCCGCGATGCGGTCGTCGGCGATCAGACCCGCGACCGCACCCGACTTGATCGCGAGGTTCTGGAACAGGCCCTCGGGGCCGCCCGCCTCGGTCACCATCTCTTCCAACAGGCCGGCGGCGCCCTGGACGATGCTGGCATGCTTCAGCAGGCCGACATTGCCGGCCATGATCGCCGGCGCGAGGAAGCGCACCGCCTGCCAATAGGGGAAGTTCCACGGCATGATCGCGAGCACCGGCCCGATCGGCAGCCAGCGCAGCTCGGCGGTGCCGCCGGCGGCGAGCGGCTGGCGCTCCGGCTCCAGCATCGAGGGGCCGTCCTTCGCGTAGACGTGGAAGCCGGCGATGCATTTGTCGACCTCGGCGACGGCGCTCGCCAGGGTCTTGCCCATTTCCAGCGACGCCATGCGGGCGAGCCGTTGCTTATTCGCCTCGAAGCAATCGGCGATGCGGGAGAGGAGGGCGGTGCGTTCGGAAAGGTCGGTCGTGCGCCAGTGGCGGAAAGCGGCAACGGCCTTGTCGACTTTGGCGTCGAGTTCCGCGGGCGACAACTCTTCGTAGGTGGCGATCTCCTCGCCGGTGGCCGGATTGACGCTTCGAAACATCTCTTTCTCCCACCGCATCAGGCGGCGACCGGCACTCCGAACAGATCGTGCTCGTCCGCATCCTCGACGACAACGCGAAGAACGTCTCCGGGTCTCGCGGCGGGCGCATCGCGCAGATGCACTTCGCCGTCGATTTCGGGCGCGTCGGCCTTCGAGCGGCCGGTGGCGCCGCCTTCGCCGTCGGCGACGTCGATCAGCACCTCGATCGTGCGTCCGATCTTCGCCTCGAGCTTGGCGGCGGAAATGCGGGCGGTGAGCTCCATCAGCCGGGCGTAGCGCTCTTCCTTCACCTCCTCAGGCACGATTCCGGGCAGGGCGTTGGCGGCGGCGCCCTGGACGGGCTCGAAGCGAAAGGCGCCGACCCGGTCGAGCTGCGCTTCCTCGAGCCATTTGAGGAGATAGTTGAAATCGGCCTCGGTCTCGCCGGGGAAGCCGACGACGAAGGTCGAGCGGATGGCGATATCGGGGCAGATTTCCCGCCAGCCGCGGATCCGTTCCAGCACGCGCGCCTCGTTGGCCGGCCGTTTCATCGCCTTCAGCACCGGCGGCGAGGCGTGCTGGAAGGGGATGTCGAGATAGGGGAGGACCAGCCCCTCCGCCATCAGCGGAATCACGCGGTCCACATGCGGATAGGGATAGACGTAATGGAGCCGCACCCAGGCGCCGAGCCTGCCCAGCTCCCGGGCGAGGTCGGTCATATGGGCGCGGACCTCACCGCCCTTCCAGGGCCAGGCGGCATGGCGCAGGTCGACACCATAGGCCGACGTGTCCTGGCTGATGACGAGCAGCTCCTTCGTCCCCGCCGCGACCAGCTTCTCGGCCTCGCGCAGGATGGCGTCGGGGCGCCGGCTGACGAGGTCGCCGCGTATGGAAGGGATGATGCAGAAGCTGCAGCGATGATTGCAGCCTTCGGAGATCTTCAGATAGGAATAATGGCGCGGCGTCAGCTTCAGCCCGCTCTCCGGCACCAGGTTGAGATAGGCGGAAGGCGGCACCGGCGCGGCGACGTGGACGGCGCCGACCACCTGCTCATATTGGTGCGGCCCGGTGACGGCGAGCACGTCCGGGAATTTCGCGCGGATCAAATCCGCTTCGACCCCCATGCAGCCGGTGACGATGACCCGCCCGTTCTCGGCGATCGCCTCGCCGATCGCGGCGAGGCTCTCCTCCTTGGCGGAATCGAGGAAGCCGCAGGTGTTGACCAGCACCACGTCCGCTTCCTCATAGCCGGCCGACAGCTGATAGCCGTCCGAGCGCAGCTTGGTCAGGATCCGCTGGGAATCGACCAGCGCCTTCGGACAGCCGAGCGAGACCATGCCGACCTTGGGCGGGGAGGGGAGCGTGATTGCCATGGGAGCCGCGCACATAGGGTTTTGGCGGCGATTTTCCTAGGGGCAAGGCGTGCAACTCTCCTCCTTGAAAGCAAGGGGCTGGGGTGGCCGGCCGCCTCGCTTCATGCGATCTTCTCGCGCTGCCAGGCGCCCGGGGGGATTCGGAACTCCTTATTGTTGGCGCGATTGAACGCGGCTTCGGAGTTGAAGCCGACCGAATAAGCGACGTTGCTCGCATTCTGCCGCCCTTCCTGGAGGAGGCTGGCGGCGACGTTCATCCGGTGCCGGGCGAGAT
>JAQGLF010000201.1 GCA_028293025.1 Alphaproteobacteria bacterium | reverse complement strand
TTGCCGCGCTCGCCGGCCCCGCCATGGCGCGCGCGTCCGAGGCTTGGGTGCGCACTCTCGCCGACCCGGAAAGCGCTCTCCACCGCACCCTGTTCGCGCTCCAGTCACTAGAGCCGGTCCGTATCATTGAGGAGCGGACATGAGCGATCCCGCCGCGCCCCCCGCGCCCCCTCCGGCGCCCGCCCCGCCGCCCGATGCGCCGCGGCTGCGCCGGATCGAGGTTACCGACTTCCGCGCCTTTCCCAAGGGTCACCCCGGAATACTCGATCTAGGTGAGCACGGCTGCAGCTTGCTGGTGTTCGGCGAAAATGGCGCAGGCAAATCGTCGCTCTACCGCGCCCTTCGAGACCTCTTTTCCGCCTCGCCGCCGCCGATCGCCGATCTACACAATGTCTTCTCCGACCTCCCCGCGCCCAGCGTCCGCGTTACCCTGACCGACAATGCTCAGCTGACCTGGTCGGGCGTCGGGCATCCCACGGCCGACGTCACCGATATTGCCCGCCGCTCGGCCTTCCTGACCCACACCGCGTTGCGTGAGCTTGTCTACAATCCCGGTAAGCCGAACGAGCCGTTGGACTTGTTCGAGACGATGATCTCCAACCTGATCGACGATTTCGACGCGACGCTGGAAGGCGGCGTGCGGCGCTCGGTGGGCGAACTGTGGACCGACGTCCAAACCGCGCTCGCGGCGCGCGTGACCACCGCCAGCGGTACGCGCCGGCCGCAGAACTACATCAGGGTGATGGAGACCGCCTGCACCCGCTTCAATGAGGGAATGCGCCAGGCGCTCGACCGGCTGGAGCCCAAGGCGAGGGAGCTGCTCCGGCGTCTTCTCGACGTTCTTCAGGCAGATCCGATGGATTTGGTCGGGATCATCTTTACGCCGGTGACCTATAGCGAAGCCATCCGTGAGATCGAGCGCGAGCCGCTGACCGCCTCCGTCCGTGTTCGCACGCACCTGCCGCGGGCACCGCAGAGCTTTCTGAACGAAGCGCGCCAGACGGCGCTGGCTATCGCCGTCTATCTCGCCGCCCGCCTGATCTGCGTCCCCCCAGGCCGCGACAGGCTGAAGCTGCTGGTCATGGACGACCTCCTCATAAGCCTTGACGCTACCCATCGCCGCCCGGTGCTGGACCTGATCCTTGAGCTGTTCGCCGACTGGCAGATTATCCTACTCACCCACGACCGGTACTGGTTTGAGCTGGCCCGCGAACAGCTGAAAGCCCGAACGGATTGGAAGGCGATCGAGATCTACGAGCGGTATCAAGACGACCTAATGACGCCCTACGTGCGTGATGTGGCTATCGATATGGCGGAAGCCACGCTCGTTCAGGCCGAAGCGTTCCTGGATGACAATCACCCGGCGGCCGCGTGCAATTACGCCCGCTCAGCCTGTGAGATCATCCTTGAGAGATTCTGCATACGGCACGGGCTAAAGTTCAAGTTCCCGATAGGCAGCGATAAGCGACCGGCGCTGAACGAGCTGCTGAACGCCGCAAAGAACGAGGTGAAGGCCGACGCTCCAAAGCTCGCGACATTACGTGGCCTCGAGCCGCACAAGAGATTCGTGCTCAATCCCTTCTCGCACAACCCGGTCGCGTCGGTGCCTGCAGCGGACGTCAGGGCCGCAATCGTCGCTGTACGCAAAGTCGCACTCGCCTGCTCGACATGAAGCTCAGGCTTTGGCTCGGTCACCGTAAGGCCAGCGATGGCAATGAAGCGTACACTTTCGAGTCATGATTGCCGCCACACGGAAGGAGAACGGGTGAACGAAGCCCGCTAACGGGATCGTTTAAGGCATGCGTGAAACTGGCGAACCCGCAAAGCGGCCTACTAATGATGAGGTTGGCTCACCCCGCCCGCACCCTGCCCCCGGCACCCATATTTAAAGCTCGTCACCTGCTCCGGCCGCGCTGGCCCGATTTGCCAAATCGCTTCCGATCTGCTTTATAAGCCAAGTGGAACATAACCGGAACGGATTCGCTCGGGACGCCGCCTCTGGAGCGTCCTCCACGCAGCCCGACCGCCTGACCGGCGCGGCGAACGACTCCGGCACCTTCATCCTCCCGCCATCCCCGCCGCCCCCACCGCGCGCATGGATTTCGATCCCGTCGCGCTTCGCGCGCGCGGCGACGGGTGGACGCGCGAGAAGCAGCGCTGGTTCATCGAGGAGCTCGCCGATTGCGGCATCGTCCGCGAGGCGGCGGCGCGGGTCGGCATGAGCGAGCGGAGCGCCTACAGCCTTCGCCGCCGCGCCGACGCCGCAACCTTCAACATTGCCTGGGAGGCGGCGCTCCAGCTTGGGACGGATCACCTGCGGTCGGTCGCCTACGAGCG
The DNA here is from genome assembly GCA_028293025.1 of Alphaproteobacteria bacterium. Classification (GTDB taxonomy): domain Bacteria; phylum Pseudomonadota; class Alphaproteobacteria; order Sphingomonadales; family Sphingomonadaceae; genus Allosphingosinicella. The sequence continues at coordinate 2,761 of JAQGLF010000201.1, read as the reverse complement.
CGCCGTCCACGGCGTGATCAAGCCGCATTTCTATCACGGCGAGAAGGTCGGCGAGGAGCGGGTCTTCGACCATCGCCTGCTCCTCGCCCTCCTCGCCCGGGCGGAACGAACGATCTCCCACGCCGACGGAAGGCGCGCGCTCTCGGACTGGGACCGGTGAATGGAGGCGGTCGAGGATGGCGGCCCTCCGCCTCCCCCAGGCCGCGCCGAGCGCGAGGAGCCTCGCATCTGGCAGGACGTCGAAGGCCTCTGGTGGACCGATTTCCGGCCGCCGCTTGACTTCGCGGGGGATCGCCGCGGCGATTATGGCGACGAGGATTATTGCCGGATCTGCTCCGCCGCCGAACTGGAAGCGATCGGGGCGATGCAGGCGCGCAAGGAAGCCGACGAGCATCGCCGGCGCGACGCCTGGTTCGCCCGGATGAGATAAGAGATTTTCTGCGCCAGGGGGTCCTGAACTTCCTGAACTTCCGGCTCTTTGACATCGTGGATCGAATGGCGCGGCCGCGAGCCGCCGGCTTGCAGGCCCTGCCTCGCGGCCGGCGGCCGGGGACGGTGAAGGGAGGGGGTGACCGACGCGGCGCGGCCCCCCTCCCCGTCATTGCGAGGCGCCTTTCGGCGCCGCTTGCGGCATCGCTCGGGATGAACTGCCGCTTCGCATCTTGCGCGGGTGGACATATCGCGGACATAATCCCGATCCATGGGCAGCCGCTGGAAGGCGACGCGCCTCCGGCCGCCGCCCTCCCTCTTCCACCTCGCTCCCAGGTGTCCGCTCCTTGCGTCTCGCCCCCAACTCCCCCGCCCCGCTCGACCCCGCTCATCCGTCGCTGCGCCAGCGCGCCACGTCGTTCGTCCTGGCGGTCGGCGCCACCCTGCTGATCATCATTGCGATGCTGAGCCTGAGCGGCACGATCCCGCAGCGCCCGCGATTCAAGGGCGGCCCGATCCTCCTCGACTTCAAGCCCGATGCCGACACGAGCGACGCCACGCCGAAGCAGGCGGCATCGAAGCCGGAAGCGCGGCCGAAGCCTCCTGCTCCGCCGCCCCGGCCGATCCCCGTGCCGAAGCTTCCGCAGGTGCCGGTGACGCACCCTTATTACATCCCCCTCACCCCGGAGGAAAACGCCGCCGCCGACATCTCGAAGCTTCCCCATGGCGCCAGCGGCGGCGCGGGCGTTCAGCAGGCGTCGACGGCCGGGGATTCGAGGCCGGTCGGCACCGCGCCCGACGGCCAGCCGCTCTACGACGCGGAATGGTATCGTCACCCGACCCATGCCGAGCTCGCCTTCTATCTTCCGTCGCACATGCCGAGCGAAGGCTGGGGCCTGGTCGCGTGCAGGACGATCGCCCATTATCACGTCGACGACTGCGTCGAGCTGGGCAGCTCGCCGCCGGGAAGCCATCTCGCGGGCGTGGTTCGCCAGGCAGCCTGGCAATTCCTGGTCCGGCCGCCGCGGCTCGGCGGGAGGGAGCTCGTCGGCACCTGGGTCCGCATCCGGATCGATTATGTCCAGAACGCCCCGGACTGAGCGCGCTTCGGTGGGCGGCGTCGCTCCGTCTGCGCGCGGCGTCGACTGGCCGGGTTCGCGCGCGCCGGTGGGAACAGCGCTCGGGGCCGCCGCGTTTCTCGCCGGTCCACCTTTGGACGCGTTCGTGAGAGGTCGTTATGAAAAGGATTTTTGCACTTGCTCTCGCCGCCGGCGTCGCTGTCGCCGCCGTGTCGCCCGCCCAGGCCAGGGAAGGTTGCGGCCCCGGCTTTCATCGCGGGCCCTATGGCCATTGCCGGCCGAACCGCGGCCCCGGCGTCGTAGCGGTCGCTCCGGGCCTGGTCGTCGGCAACTTCTATGGCGGCCGCGGCTATTGGGACGGCCGCCGCTATTGGCAGCATCGTTACCGCCACAACAATGGCTGGGGTTATCGCTGATCGAAGCCGCTTGTAGCCCGGTCAGAAGTGGCCGGGCTGCTTCTGCCCGGCTCCAGGGCGGGCGCGACCCTCATAGCGGCCGGCCCTGGACCGACTTTGCCTGCATATCGCGATGCACGGCCAGCAGGGCCGCCACCCAGAGGGCGACCGCGCCCGAGAAGCCCGAAACCCTGCCGCCCGCCGGCGGATCGATGCCGAAGCCGAGCGCCGATGCCGCGAGCAAGGCGGCGCCGAGAATGTAGAATGGCCGGAACGGTATTGCGTGGGCCATGGGCAAGAAGTGCAGCCCCACGACGAGCGCCATTGCCGGCAGCAGCATCTCGCGATGGCCGAGGTTTATCACGACATTGGCGGCGACGAACAGGCCGACACCTTCGGCGATGGTGCTCCACATGATCACCCGCTCCGCCCGCTTTGAGGGAGAAACCCCCTCGCCCGGCCGGCGGATCACCGCGATCGCGGCGAGGGCGATGGCCGCGAACATGACGAACGGGAGGCCCAGCGCGATGCCGGTCCAGCCCAGTTGGAACGACAAGGTGAGCGCCGCGAACAATGCGCCGAAGAAGCTCATGATGATCGCGCCCCAGGCCCCCATCGCCCCCTCCTTTGGCTTCGATGAATCGAATCCTAGAGCATTTGCGAGGCAGGTGGAATCACCTGCCGGCCCGGCAAATGCGTGAACGAAAAGGGTAGAGCCGGTTCTACGCGGCTCGAAGCGCAGGGTCAGGCCGGCTCCAGCGCCTCCTGCGGGACCGGAGCCGCCTGCTCGATCAGCCCTTCGGCTTTGAGCGCGTCCCAGAAGGCGGCGGGGATCTTCGTCTTCATCGCGGTGACGTC
>JAQGLF010000196.1 GCA_028293025.1 Alphaproteobacteria bacterium | reverse complement strand
TGCGGCTGATCGACCCGGTGAGGAACGCCTCCTGCCCGCCATATTTGCCGTCGCCGACGATCGGATGGCCGATCGCCGCCATATGGACCCGAAGCTGGTGGGTGCGGCCGGTCAGCGGCTGCAGCTCGACCCAGGCGGCGCGACTGCCCGCCCGATCGATCAGCCGGTAGCGGGTCTTCGCCGGCAGCCCTTCTTCCTCGTCGACATGCATCTTCTCGCCGCCGCTGCCGGGCTGCTTGGCGAGCGGCAGGTCGATGAAGCCATCCCTGATCTCCGGCACGCCGACCACCATCGCCCAATAGACCTTGCGCGCCGTGCGCCCGGAAAAGGCCCTGGAGAAGAAAGCGGCGGCGCGTGCGGTGCGGGCGAGGAGCAGCACGCCCGACGTGTCCTTGTCGAGCCGGTGGACGAGCTTGGGACGCTGGCCCTCCGCGTCGGCGAGGCCGTCGAGCAGGCCGTCGAGATGGGTGCGCGTCTTGGTGCCGCCCTGGGTGGCGAGGCCCGGCGGCTTGTTGACGACGATCGCCTGCGGGTCGCGGTGGATGACGATCTCGTTGACGAAGGCGATCTCGTCGTCGCTGAGCGTCGGCCGCTCCGGCTTCGGCTTCGGGTTGGCGGGGGGCTCGGCCGGCGGCACCCGGATCTGCTGCCCCGCCTCGAGCCGGTCGCCGGGCGCGGCCCGCTTGCCGTCGACGCGCAGCTGCCCGGTCCGGGCCCAGCGCGAGACGATGTTGAAGCTGGCGTCGGGCAGATGCCGCTTGAACCAGCGGTCGAGGCGGATGCCGTCGTCGTCCGGCGCGACGATGAACTGGCGGACCTGCGCGTCGCTCATGCCGCCGCCCGCGCCAGCCCCCAGCCGGCGAAGAAGAAGAGGAGCGCGCCCACCACCGAAACCAGCGCGTAGCCGAAGGCCGTAATGGGCTGGCCGCGCTGGATCATCGAGAACAGGTCGAAGCTGAACGCCGAGAAAGTGGTGAAGCCGCCGAGCACGCCGACGCCGAGCAGCATCCAGGCCGGCCGGCTCATCATATCGATGCCGGTGAGGGCGCCGGCAAGCAGCCCCATCAGCAGCCCGCCGGCGAGGTTCACCGCCAGCGTCCCCCAGGGAAAGCCGGGGCCGAGCTGGCGCAGGGTCAGCCGGCCGACCTCATAGCGGAGGCCGGCGCCGGCGGCGCCGCCGAGCATGACGAGGAGGAGGTTGGGCATTGCCGGCGATGTAGCCGCGCCGGCGCGGCCGCGCCAGCCTTGGACTGAGCCAGGGTCCGGACTCATTCAGCCCATAGCCGACACAGGCCGCGAAGAGGGCGCCGCAGAGGAAGCTCTCGGCGAGTCTATCATATCGCGTTGCGACACGGCGTGCGTCCTGCCTTGGTCAGCCCGGAGGCGGAAGGCGCCACCGGCCTCGACGAGAGCCTGCCGGGCGTCGCCGATAGCGAGCCGGCAGCAGATCCATCACTCACGCAATGCTTCGACATGGCGCGCGAGTTTTTCGAGCGTCTGGTAACCGTATTCGACCGCACCGAAGCCGATTCCCGCGTCGCGCCTTGCCTTGGTTGGATGCAACTGACGTAATGTAATCACGGTCTTGCCATCACTCTGTTCGTCGAAAGTGATGGTCGTCCGGAACTGCCCCGGATCGCCATCGCTGTCCGTGCCGTGATCGAACTCGATCAGAGCCGGTCGTTCGATACGACGAAATATCATCCGGTTGGTGAAGCGATGGCCATCAGGTGCGATCATGTCGAAGCGCCACAGGCCCCCGATGCCTATGTCGATCTCCCTGGTCTCGATCTTGAAACCGGCTGGTCCGAACCAATTCGGCAGATGGTTGGGATCGGTCCAAGCCGAAAACACGATGTCGCGCCGCGCATCTATCACCCGCGAGAGAACGATTTCGCGATCGAGCGCCCATTGCGAAAGCGCGGCGTTGGTGGAGGTCATGATCGAATCCTTTGATTGGGGTGGGCCTGTGACAATGATGTCGGTGACGCTTTCGAACTCCCGGAGATCGCGGCCGCAGCGAAGGGCGCCCGCCATTTGCGGAGCTCGATCATTTCGACCTTCGCTTCCGGGGCTTCTTCTCAATTGTCTTCACATAGTCCTCGAGCCGATCCAGGCGGGCCTCCCAGACCGTATTCTGCTCGGCCAGCCAGCGTTCGGCATCGGTCATGGCGGCCGGTTTCAACCGGCAGGTGCGAACGCGCCCACTCTTCTGAGATTCGACGAGGCCGACGGACTCCAGCACCCGGACGTGCTTCATCAGGCTAGGCAGCGCCATGTCGAACGGTTGGGCGAGCTCTCCGATCGAGGCGTCGCCCTTGCCCAGACGCTCAAGGACAGCTCTCCTGGTCGGGTCTGCAAGAGCGCCGAACACAAGGTCGAGACTCGATGATAAGTTATCCATACGGCTAACTATATGGGCGCGCCGAGGGGCTGTCAATAATAGTTATCCGGCTGGCTTACTAATCGTGGGGAGGGAGGTGCCGCCTGTGACAAAACCGCACAGCCGGACCTTATCAAATACGGACCTAGCCCGCGACGATCAGCGAGACTTCGGTGCCGCCGTCGCGGGGGGTGGCGATCAGGTAGAAGGCCTGGTCGCCTTTGGTGCCGGCGAGGATCTGGTCGCCCTCCCTGGTGCGGCGGCCGAGATCGTAGCCGGCGGCGGCGCCCCGATTCTGGTACCAGCCGACCACCCGGTCCCAGGGGTCGGACGTGGCGAAACCGACCGCGCGCAGCCGGCAGGGCGCGGCGTCGGTGCCGGCCGCCTCGGTCAGGCGGGCGCCCGGATAGACGGGGAATTCGGGCGGCAGCCGCCGCGCCCAGCCGAGGCCGCTTTCGAGCGGCGCAGCGGCGCAGGGCGGCGCGGCGGCCTTCCCGGCATCCGGCGGATATTGCGCCTGGGCCGGTCCGGCGGCGGTGCGCACCGCATTGCGGTTCGACTGATTGGCGAGGTTGCGGTCGACGAGGATGGGGTCGTTGATCGCGCTCGTCACCGCCGGATCGGCGTCGTTGGCGGCGAGCTGCCGGTCGAGCGCGGCGAGGTTGTTGGTGGGCTCCGCGCGGCGTCCGCAGCCGCCGAGCGCGAACGCGCCGCACAAAGCGAGCATGGCAAGGCGGCGAAGCGAGGTCATGGCGCCCTTATGCCGGAGAGCCGGGAAGAATGGGTGAGCTTTTATGGTTAACCGCGACCCGCCGTCCCGCCGGTCCGGTTGCGGGACTGCCACCAGGCGAACGTCTCGGCCTGCACGGCGGCGATGAAGCGTTTCGCCTCCGGCCCCTCCCACGGTCCTTGATAGCCGCGCGAGCGGGCCCCTCCCGCCACCCACCAGCCCTGGCCCGGAACGCCGTCGCTCTGGCGCACGACGAGGACCGCCAGCTCGGGCTCGCCGCGCTCCGCCCCCTCCTCGTCGACGGTGCCGAGGATCGCGCAGAGCGCGCGCATCTTCGGCCGCGAGAAAGCGTAACCGAGACGCTCGAGCAGTTCGGCATAAGTGAGCGAGATGCCCGCCGACGCAGCGGCGGCGAGATGGACGCGCACCTCGGCGGGTTCGGCCAGCGCCATGCGCCGCGTCAGTCGCTGTCGTGGGTGCGCAGACGCCCTTCCGTGCCCCCGCCCGCGCCGGGACCGAAGCTCGCCTTGAACGGATCCTTGTCGCGCCGCTGGATGCCGGTGAAGACGAAGCTCGATCCCTGCCGCCGCTCGGACTTCAGCCGGAAACCCTCCGCGCGTGCCGGGTCGTGGTACCAGGCGGCGACCTTCTCCGGCGGGTCGGCGGTCTTGAATCGCACTTCGGTGTCGGTGTCGCCGCCCTGGCCGCCCTTTTCCCCGGCCGCGACGGCCATGCCGGCGAGAATCGCGCCCGGATACAGAACCTTGCTGTCCCGTCGCGCCTTGGCCTCGACGGTCAGCTCCTTGGGAACGCTGAACGTGATGTCGACCCCGGGCGCCTTGAACGAGATCTTGCCTTCCTGCGCCTTGCCTTCCGCTGAGACCGACTGGTTGCTCGCGTCGAGATTATCCTCGTCGCCGCCGCCTCCGCATCCGCAAAGGAGGGCCGTCGCGGCCAGTGCAATCATCCTCGAAGCCGCCATGAATCTCGTCCTCCAGGGCCGAGATAGCCGATTGCCGCGCCTCCGCCAAACGCTTGTGAAGGCGGGTTGCGGCGTTTAGGCGCGGCGGATGAACGATCCTGTGCGGCGGACGCGGACCGGCTTCGCGCTGGGGCTTTCGGCTTATTTCGTCTGGGGCGTGATGCCGCTCTATTTCAAGACGCTGAGCGCGGTCGCGCCGACCGAGATCGTCGCGCATCGCATCCTCTGGTCGATCCTGTTCCTGACGCCCCTGGTCCTGCTCGGACGACGGCTGCCGGCGATCGCGGCGGCGATCCGGACGCCGCGCCTGGCGATGATCCTGGCGATGACGGCGTGCCTGATCGGCATCAACTGGCTGGTCTACGTCTATGCCGTCGTCCGCGGCCACGTGATCGAGGCGAGCCTCGGTTACTATCTGAACCCGCTCGTCAACGTGCTGCTCGGCGTCATCGTGCTGAAGGAGCGGTTGAGCAATGTGCAGAAAGCGGCGGTGCTGCTCGCCGCGGCGGCCGTCGCGATCCTCGCCTTGCGCTCGGGCGGCGCGATCTGGATCAGCCTCACCCTCGCCTTCAGCTTCGCCCTCTACGGCTTCTTCCGCAAGGTGGCGCCGGTCGAGGCCATCGAGGGACTGGCGGTCGAGACCATCTTCCTGATGCCCGTCGCGCTCTTGTGGATCCTGTGGCTGCAGCATGCCGGCGAGAGCGGTTTCCTCCGCGACCGCAACACCGACCTGCTGCTGGTCTTCGGCGGCGCGCTGACCGCCCTCCCCCTCCTCCTGTTCACCGCCGCTGCGAAAAAACTGCCTTATTCGACCCTCGGCTTCCTCCAATATGTCGCGCCCTCGCTGCAGTTCCTGCTCGCCGTGCTCGTCTTCGGCGAACCCCTGACCGCGGCCCGCATTCTCTGCTTCGGCATGATCTGGATCTCGCTCGCCTTGTTCATCGGCGAAGGCCTGCGGCTGGGGCGGGCGGCGGCGCGCGCCCGCGCCACGGCGGTCTAGCCCGTTCGTGCGGCGGCCGCTAAGCAGCGGGCGATGAAGAGCCTCCGCCTTGCCGCCATCCTGTTCCTGCCGCTGCTGGGCGGGAGCTGCCTGATGCTGCCCGTGGTGGAGGAGAATGTCTATTCGCCCTGCCATGCGGTGGCCTCAAGCGGCTGGACCGCGCATGTCGAGCGAATTCCCGACCATCACAACCGGCCGGTGCTGAAGCCGATCCTGATCGTCCGCGGCCGGGTGACGGTGCCGGGCGAGGGTTATGACGTCTCGCTCGACCTCGGGCCGGTGCAGAAGCTCAACGGGACCGTCCAGCAGATCCTGCTCCGCACCACGCCCTCCGGCGCGGCGGCGGGAGCGCCGACCATGGTCGACGTCAGCGGCGCCTTTCCGGCGCGCAAGAGCTATGCGGCGGTGACGATCCGCTGCGGCGACGGCACGATCGCGATCATCAAGCCGGTGCCGCGCATGAACGTTCGCGGTTCCCCCACGTCATCCTGACGCCCGTCAGGACCCATGAACACGGAGCAGCCAGGTTTTCGCAGTCGGTGTTCATGGGTGACGGATCAGGTCCGGGATGACGTGGCTAGAAGGTGGCGACGAGGGCCGGCCGGATGACGATGGCGATGCCGACCAGGCTCACCAGCCAGGCGAGCGTGCGCAGATAGCGGATGCCGAGAGCGTAAAGCGGCAGATAGACGAGGCGGGCGCCGATCCAGATCAGCGCGCCGATCGCCGTCCAGCGATTGTTGAGATGGGCGACCGAGACGATCAGCGCCGCGGCGGCGTAGAGCGGGAAGGTCTCGTAGAAATTGGCCTGGGCGCGGGCGAGCCGGCCGACGATCGGCCGCGGCGGCGGCAGGTCCTCGTCGCGCGCGCCGACATTCCATTGGGTGCCGTATTGGCGCGTCTTGAACCGCACGGCGACGAGGATGTGGACGAGCGCGAGGACGCAGCCCCAGGCGAGGATTCCGAGCTCGATGGTCATGGGCGATTGTCACGCATCCGCAACGGCGACGCAAGAGATGACAGAAAGCGGCCGCTCTGGCACTGTCCGCGCGTGCCGAACCTCCCCCATCTCGCCGCCGCGCCGGAGCCGGAGCTCAGCCTTCCGGGCTGGATCTACCGGGACCCGGAATATTTCGCGGTCGAGATGGAGCGGGTGATCCGGCCGGCCTGGCAGATCGTCTGCCACGAGAGCGACATCGCCGAGCCGGGCGCCTGGCAGAGCCTCGACTATCTCGGCGAGAGCGTCATCGTCATCCGCGGCGACGACGGCGCGGCGCGCGCCTTCCTCAACGTCTGCCGCCACCGCGCCTCGCGGCTGGTCAGCGGCGAGCAAGGCTGCACGCGGCGGCTGACCTGCCCCTATCACGCCTGGACCTACGGACTCGACGGCCGGCTGATCGGCGTGCCGCACAAGAGCGACTATCCCGGGCTCGACCGAAGCGCGCTCGGCCTGATGCCGGTGGAGCTGGAGACGTGGCAGGGCTTCCTCTTCGTCAGGCTCGCGCCGGGCGGGCCCTCCGTGGCCGAGATGATGGCGCCCTACGAGACGGAGATCGCCCCCTATCGGTTCGACCGATTGCGCGCGCTCGGCCGCGTCACTTTGCGGCCGCGCGCCGTCAACTGGAAGAACGTCGCCGACAATTATTCGGACGGGCTCCATATTTCGGTCGCGCATCCCGGCCTCACCCGATTGTTCGGCCGCTTCTACCGGATCGAGGCGGAAGCGCATTGCGACCGCATGTCGGGCGACCTCGTCGAACGCCCCTCCTCCAACCTCTCGGAGCGGGCCTATCAGGCCTGGCTGCCGCCGATCCCGCATCTGCCGGAGGCGCTGCAGCGCCGCTGGCTCTACTTCAAGCTCTGGCCGAACGTCGCCTTCGACATCTATCCCGACCAGATCGACTTCATGCAATTCCTCCCCGTCTCGCCGACCGAGACGCTGATCCGCGAGATCAGCTATGCGGTTCCGGACGCCGATATGCCGGAACGGCGGCGCCGCGAGATGAGAGCGGCCCGCTACCTCAACTGGCGGATCAACCGGCGGGTCAACGCAGAGGACAGCGCGCTGATCGCCGGCGTCCAGGCCGGCATGGCCTCGCGCCACTGGACGCCGGGCCCGCTCGGCGAGAGCGAAGTCTGCCTGAGGAGCTTCGCCCGCAAGCTGCGGCGGCTGATCCCCGAAGCCAATCTGCACCAGCCGCCGGCGGCTGGCTGGAGCCGGGAGGAATCAGGATGAGCCGCGACCCCCGCATCGACGCCTATATCGCCCGCCAGGCCGATTTCGCGCGGCCGATCCTCGACCATCTGCGCGCCGCAATCCACGCCGCCTGCGTCGAGGCGGAGGAGACGCTGAAATGGGGCATGCCGAGCTTCCTCTACAAGGGAAAGATTCTCGCCGGCATGGCCGCCTTCAAGGCGCACGCGACCTTCGGCTTCTGGCGCGCGGGCGAAGTGGTCGGCGAGACGGGCGGCGAGCGGGACGCGATGGGCCAGTTCGGCCGGCTGGCGTCGGTCGACGATCTGCCGCCGCAGGACGCGCTCGAAAGCCTCATCCGCAAGGCGATGGCGGTGATCGATTCGGGTCCGCCGCCCGCCAAGGCCAAGAAAGCGCCGAAGCCGGAATTGCCGACCCCGGACGATCTGCGCGCGGCGCTGGCTGCCGCGCCGAAAGCGGCCGCGACCTTCGACGGCTTTCCGCCGAGCTGCCGGCGCGAATATGTCGAGTGGGTGACCGAGGCGAAAAGGCCGGAAACGCGGACCAAGCGGATCGCCGAGACGGTCGCGTGGCTGGCCGAAGGGAAGAGGCGCAACTGGAAATACGAGAATTGCTAGGGGAATCCGCAGCCCGAATTAACCATCCTGCTTTGGTTTCGAGGCGTCCGCTTTAACATTCCATCAAAACTCTGGGGCTAGGGAGACTCTGACCGGAGCACCCCAGAACCTCATGTATCACGCCCCCGTACCACTGGAGTCCAGCCAGCAGGACGCCGAGCAGACCGATCTGGTCGATGCCGGCGTGGACGCGGACGTCGGCAGCCGGCAGCTCCGCGAGGCGCATCTCCACAACGGCCAGGCAGAGGCGCGGGCCCTGTTCGCGCCCTTCTTCGCGATCACCTCGGTCGGCGCGGCCCTGCTCGTCGCCTGGTCGCTCGTCCATCATCAGTCGCCCTTCCTGATCGGCGGCTGGCTGGCGGGGGTCGCCGCCGCCAACTGGCTGAACTATCGCGTGACGATCCAGGAGGGAGAGGTCGCCGGCAGCCGTTCGGCACGCCGCCGCACCATCTTCCGTCCCGTCGCCGAAGCGCTCGGCCTCGCCGCCATCTGGACGTCGCTGCCGACCTGGTCCTTTCCGACCCAGCCGCACGAGGCGCAGATCGTCATCGTCGCGGCGATGGCGGCGATGATCATCGCCGCGGTCGCCCTCGCCGCCGTCCCCGCCGCCGCTTATGCCTGGATCGCGGCGATCACCGCCGCGCTCTGCGGCGCTTATTATCTCGGCGCCGGCTTCATCGAGCCGATCATGGCGATGACCATCGCCGGCGTCGCCGCGGTGGCGATCTTCGGCATGGCCCGCCTCACCCGCTGGACCTACGCCCAGCTGCGGACCATCGCCGCCGTCAAGGCGCAGGCCGAATCGGTGCGGCTGCTGCTCAAGGAATACGAGCATCGCGGGGTCGGCTGGCTGTGGCAGGTCGATGCCGAGAATCGCGTCGTCTACATTTCCTCGCGGATGACCTCCTTGCTCGGCCGCTCCGCCAGCCAGCTGATCGGCCATTCGCTGCCCGCCACCCTCGGCGGCAATTCCATCCTCGGCCGCACGCTGCTCGCCCGCCAGCCCTTCGCCAATCTCGAGATGGAGCTGAAGACGCGGCGTGGCACCCGCTGGATCAGCCTCGCCGGCGATCCGATCATCGACATGGGCGGCCAGTTCCAGGGCTTCCGCGGCGTCGGCTCCGACATCACCGAGGTGCGGCGGACGCAGGAGCGGCTGACCAATCTCG
>JAQGLF010000153.1 GCA_028293025.1 Alphaproteobacteria bacterium | reverse complement strand
TCACGCTGCGGGTCGAGAACAGCGCCGCCATCCCGCATCTGCTCGACGAAGGCGTGCGCCGGCTCGACCTCATCTATGCCGCCGCGCTCGGCAACGGCCAACTGCGTCCGGACCCGTCGCTGATCGTGCCCGAAGCGGCGCCGGTCGAGGCGACGCCGGAGGAACCGACGACGGAGAGCGATCAGGCTCCGACGGAGACCACGCCTGCTCCCGCGGCCGCGTCCACCACCTTCAGCGTCCAGGTCGAGACCCCCGACGCCGCCTCGGTCAACCGCGCCGAGCTCGGCGTCAGCCGCGTCCGCGGCGTCACCTCGGCGATCACCACCAGCCTCGCGCTCGGCGGCACTTCGGTGATGCGCGTCACCTATATGGGCGATCCGGCGAGCTTCCAGACCGCCCTCCAGGCGCAGGGCTGGCAAGTCGGCGGCTCCGGCACATCGCTGCGCATCTCCAAAGGCGGGGGCGACTGAATTGCCGCAGATCGCGCTGCCGCTCGCCTGGCCGGTGGCCGATGCCGAAGAGGACTTCCTCATCTCCGACGCCAACAGCGCCGCCTTCGATCATCTGAAGCGATGGTCGCTCTGGCCGGTGATGGCGACCCTGCTGACCGGCCCCCGCAAATCCGGCCGCAGCCTGCTCGGCCGGATATTCGTGCGCAAGACCGGCGGCCGGCTGTTCGACAATGTCGAGGAGCATGACGAGGAGGCGCTCTTCCATGCCTGGAACCAGGCGCAGGAGACGCGAAAGCCCTTGCTGCTGATCGCCGACGCGCCGCCGCCCGCCTGGATGATCGCGCTGCCGGACCTCCGCTCGCGCCTCGCCGCCACGCCGCAAATCGCGATCGTGCCGCCCGACGACCGACTGATCGGCGATCTGATCGTCAAGCTGCTCGGCGATCGCGGCATCGCCGTCCCGCCCGAGCTCCCGGCCTATCTCGTGCCGCGGATCGAACGCAGCTATGTCGCCGTTCAGCAGGTGGTCGAGGCGCTCGATCGGGCCGCATTGTCACATCATCGTCGCATAACTGTTGCTATGGCGAAACGCGCGCTCGGCGAGAGCGGGATGATGAGAAGGGCGAGATTTCAGGACTGATGGACGGCCAGGCCGCAACCAGGACCGGGACCGACGGCGCCGGAGGGGCCCGGCCGGGGCCGAAGGAGCTCTATTTCAACCGCGAGCTGAGCTGGCTGGCCTTCAACCGCCGCGTCCTCGAGGAAGCCTGCAATCCCGCCCATCCGCTGCTCGAGCGGCTCCGCTTCCTCTCCATCTCCGGCAACAATCTCGATGAATTCTTCATGGTCCGCGTGGCCGGCCTCACCGCGCACCGCCTGCTCGGCGTCGAGGAAACCTCCGACGACGGCCTGACTCCGGCGCAGCAGCTTGCCGCGATCACCGAAGAATCGGACCGGCTCACCGAAAGCCAGCAGGGGGTCTGGGCGGCGCTGAAGGCGGCATTGGCCGGAGCGGGCATCCACGTCGTCGGCGAGGAGAATCTCGACGCGGCGGCGACCGCCTGGCTCGACCGCCATTTCCACGAACAGATCTTTCCGATCCTCACGCCGCAGGCGATCGACCCGGCCCATCCTTTCCCGTTCATTCCCAATCGCGGCTTTTCCCTGATCTTCGACCTGAAGCGCCGCCCGTCCGGCGAGCCGATCCGCGAGCTGCTGATGGTGCCGCCGACGCTGCTGCGCTTCGTCCGCATCCCGGGCGAGACGGCGCGCTTCATCGCCGTCGAGACTTTGATCCGCCGGCACATCACCACCCTCTTCCCGGATGCGGAGCTGGTCGGCGGCGGCGCTTTCCGGGTCATCCGCGACAGCGACATCGAGATCGAGGAGGAAGCGGAGGACCTCGTCCGCTATTTCCGCAGCGCGATCAAGCGGCGCCGGCGCGGCCGCGTCATCCGCGTCAAGTTCGAGGCGGGGATGCCGGACGACCTCGTCGCCCTGCTCAAGGAAGGGCTGGCCGCCATCGACGCGATCATCACCGAATCGACCGGCTTTCTCGGCATCGTCGACCTCGACGCGCTCTATGAGGAGGATCGGCCGGACCTCAAATTCGCGCCCTTCACGCCGCGCTTCCCGGAACGGATCCGTGAACATGGCGGCGACTGCTTCGCGGCGATCCAGACCAAGGACATCATCGTCCACCACCCCTATGAAAGCTTCGAGGTGGTGGTCGAGTTCGTGAAGCAGGCCGCGGCCGATCCGGACGTGGTCGCGATCAAACAGACCCTCTACCGCGCCGGCAAGCAGTCGGCGGTCATCCGCGCGCTGATCGACGCCGCCGAGGCGGGCAAGTCGGTGACCGCGGTGGTCGAGCTCAAGGCGCGGTTCGACGAGGAGCAGAATCTGCTCTGGGCCTCGGCGCTCGAGCGCGCCGGGGTGCAGGTCGTCTACGGCTTCATCGAGTGGAAGACCCATACCAAGATGTCGATGGTGGTCCGCCGGGAAGACAAGGCCTACCGGACCTATTGCCACCTCGGCACCGGCAATTATCATCCGGTGACGGCGCGCATCTATACCGATCTCAGCTTCTTCACCGCCGATCCGCGCATCGGCCGCGACGTCGCCCAATTGTTCAACTACATCACCGGCTATATCGAGCCGCGCGCGCTCGAAATGCTCACCATCTCGCCGCAGGGGCTGAGGCAGGAGCTGCTGCGGCTGATCGACCGCGAGATCGCCTTCGCGCAAAACGGCCGGCCGGGAATCGTCTGGGCGAAGCTCAACGCCCTCGTCGACACCATCGTCATCGACAAATTGTACGAGGCGAGCCGCGCCGGCGTCCGCGTCGAGCTGGTGGTGCGCGGCATCTGCTGCCTTCGTCCCGGCGTGCCCGGCCTCTCCGAGACGATCCGCGTGAAATCGATCGTCGGCCGCTTCCTCGAACATAGCCGCATCTGGTGCTTCGGCAATGGCGACGAGCTGCCGAACCGCGAGGCCCGGGTCTACATCAGCTCCGCCGACTGGATGCCGCGCAATTTCGACCGGCGCGTGGAATATATGCTGCCGATCGAGAACCCGACGGTACGTGCGCAGGTGCTGGACCAGGTGATGGTCGCCAATCTGCTCGATACCGAGCAGAGCTGGCGGCTGCTGCCGGACGGAGGCTATGAGCGGGTCCGGGCGGAAGAGGGCAAGGGGTTCAACCTCCACCATTATTTCATGACCAATCCCTCGCTCTCCGGCCGGGGCGGCGCGTTGCGCGACAGCGGCGCCGTGCCGAAGCTGCGCTTCCGGCGCGGGCAGTGAGGGGCGGGGCTTGAGGACCGGGGAAATGAGGGCCGGTCGATGAAACGCGAGCCGAATGCGATCGTCGACATCGGCTCCAATTCGGTCCGCCTCGTCGTCTTCTCGGGCGCGCCGCGCATGCCGTCGATCATCTTCAACGAAAAGGTCCTCGCCGGCCTCGGCCAAGGGCTTGGCGAGACGGGTCGCCTGTCGGATGCGGCGCAGGAGCGGGCGCTTGCCGCCTTGCGCCGCTTTCGCCTGCTGATCGACCAGATGGCGGTACGCTCGCCGCGCATCCTCGCTACCGCCGCCGTTCGGGAAGCCGCCAATGGCGGCGATTTCCTGAAGGCGGTCCGCGCGATCGGCTTCAAGCCGCGGGTGATCGGCGGCGAGGAGGAAGCGATGCTCGCCGCCGAGGGCGTCCTTTCCGGCACGCCCGAGGCGGACGGGATCATCGGCGACCTCGGCGGCGGCAGCCTCGAGCTGGCGGAAGTGTCCGGCGGCCGCGTCATCGGCGGCGTGTCGCTGCCGCTCGGGGTGCTGCGCATCGGCCCGCCGACGGCGGAAACCGAGAAATGGCTGCGCAAGGAGCTGCGCCGCGCCGCCGCGAGCACCGGCTTCGGCGCGCGCGGCCGCGGCCGGCCCTTCTACATGGTCGGCGGTTCCTGGCGCGCGCTGGCGCGGCTCGACATCATCTCGCGCGACTATCCGCTGCCGATCACCCACAATTACCGCATGTCGCCGTCGCGGCCGGAGGAACTGCGCAAGCTGATCCGTGCGCTCGACCGCGCCGATCTGCAGAGCATCCGCATGCTGACCGCGTCGCGCATCCCGACCTTGCCGACCGCGAAGATGATCCTCTCATTGCTGGTCGACACGCTGGGATCGAGCGAGCTCATCGTCTCCAGCTTCGGCATCCGCGAGGGCCTGCTCTACGACGAGCTCAGCCCCGAGGTCCGCCGCCTCGACCCTTTGACCGAGGCGGCGCGCGAGGCGGGGAGGGGGATCAGCCGCTTCGGCGAGCATGGCGACCTGCTCGACAGCTGGATCGCGCCGATCTTCGACGACGACAGGGAGGCCGCGCGCATCCGCTTGGCGGCCTGCCTCCTCGCCGACGTCGCCTGGCAGGCCCATCCGGATTTCCGCGCCGAACGCGGCGTCGAGATGGCGCTGCACGGCAATTGGGCCGGCGTCGACGCCTGCGGCCGGGTGGCGATGGCGCAGGCGCTCTTCTCCAATTTCGGCGGCGGCCGCAGCTTTCCGGATCCAAAGGTGGCGGCGCTCTGCCCACCCGCCATGCTCGAGCGCGCCTATCTTTGGGGCCTCGCGATGCGGCTGGGCCAGCGGCTGAGCGGCGGCCTCGCCGGCAGCCTCGAGCGAAGCCGCCTTTCGCGCCACGGAGGCGTCGTTCGGCTGACGCTGGGGAAAGGCGACGGGGCACTTTACGGCGAAACCGTCGCCCGGCGCCTGGAGCGCCTGGCCGCCGCGCTCGACTGCAAAGCGGAACTGAAGGTGCGCTAACCGCAGCTGACGTTGAGGATCCGGCCCTTGCGGTCGAGGCGGAGGTTGAGCCGGTCCGCGCGATAATCCATCGTCACCATCGCGCCCATCGGGATCCAGCGGACGGTGCCGGCGCCACTGAGGCGCAGTGCGTCTGCCTCGACTCTCGGGCTGCGCTTGCGGCCGACCAGCGTCTTCGCCTTGGCCGCCGCGCATTCGCGGCCGGTCTCGCCGCGGACCGGATAGGCGTCGGGCGAAGCCGGCGGCGGGGCCGCGCCGATCGTCGTCATGATGGCCAGCACTCCCAGCGCTTTCATTCGCCGACCTCGGTCCGCGTCATCGCCAGCTTGCCGCCGCGAACCGCGAAGGCGAGGCGGCCTTCGACCAGGTCGAGCGCGTCGCGCCCGAATTGCTCGAACCGCCAGCCTTCGAGGATCGACAATCCTTCGCGCCGGCCGGCGGCAAGAAGCTCCAATTCCTCCGAACGGGCGATGAGCCGCGCCGCGACATTGGTCTCGCGCGAGCGGATCTTGAGGAGGAGCTTGAGGAGATCGGCGACCAGCGCCCCTTCCTTACCGAGCCCCGGCTTGTCCTCGCGCGCCGGCATCTCGTCCGGGCCGAGCGGCTTCGCCGTCGCCATCGCCGCCATCAGCCGGCCGCCGATATCGTTCGACACCCAGGCGGGGGAGAGGCCCCGGACCCGCGCCAGCGCCTCCTGGCTGGCCGGCGGGTGCGCCGCGACGTCGGCGAGCGTCTCGTCCTTCATGATCCGGCCGCGCGGCAAATTCTTCGACCGCGCCTCCAGCTCGCGCCAGGCGGCGAGCGCCTTCAGCCGGCCGAGCACTTCGGGCTTGCGGCCCGAGATCCGCACCCTTTTCCACGCCTCGTTCGGGTCGTTCTCGTAATTGCTCGGGTAGGCGAGCCGCTCCATCTCCTCGTCGAGCCAGGCGCCGCGGCCGGTCCGCCGCAGCCGCTCGAGCATCTTGGGAAACAGGGTCGCCAGATGGGTGACGTCGCCGATCGCATAATCGATCTGGCGCTTGTCGAGCGGCCGGCGCGCCCAGTCGGTGAAGCGGGCGCCCTTGTCGAGCGTCTTGCCGATCAGGCTCTCGACCAGGTTCGAATAGCCGACCTGCTCGCCCAGCCCGAGCGCCATCGCCGCGATCTGGGTGTCGAACAGGGGGTGAGGCGTCCGGCCGGTCAGATTGTAGATGATCTCGATATCCTGGCCGCCGGCGTGGAAGACCTTCAGCACCTCCTCATTGTCGACCCTCAGGTCGAGCAGGGGCTGCATGTCCATGCCTTCGGCCTTGGGATCGATCGCCGCCGCCTCCTCGACATTGCCGATCTGGATCAGGCACAATTCGGGCCAGAAGCTGTTCTCGCGCATGAATTCGGTATCGACGGCGACGAAGTCGGACCGGGAAAGCCGTTCACACAAGGATTTAAGCGAATCGGAATCGGTAATCAGGGGATGGATCTGCATCGCGCGCGGCTATAGCGGCGCCCTCCCGGCTTGACAAAGCATGGCTGCACCGCGAACTGCCCGCCGACTTCCCGATCAGATTTTCTGCAGCCCGAGGACGCGTTGATGCACGCCTATCGCACCCACACATGCGGACAGCTCCGCGCCGCCGATATCGGCGAGCGGGTGCGGCTGTCGGGCTGGATCCACCGCAAGCGCGACCATGGCGGCGTCCTGTTCATCGACCTGCGCGATCATCACGGGCTGACCCAGATCGTCGCCAGGGCGAATAGCGAGCCGCTCCGAATCCTCGAGCATCTGCGCGCGGAATCGGTGGTGACGATCACCGGCGAGGTGGTTTCCCGAGGGCCGGAAGCGGCCAATCCCAACCTTCCGACCGGCGAGATCGAGATCGTGGCCGACGAGGTCGTCGTCCAGTCCGCCGCCGAGGAGCTGCCGTTGCCGGTCGCCGGCGAAGCCGATTATCCCGAGGATATCCGCCTCCGCTACCGCTTCCTCGACCTGCGACGCGACCGCATCCACGCCAATATCGTGCTTCGCAGCAAGGTGATCGCCTCGATTCGCCGCCGCATGGTCGAGGCGGGTTTCACCGAGTTCCAGACGCCGATCCTCACCGCCTCCAGCCCCGAGGGTGCGCGCGACTATCTGGTGCCGAGCCGGGTCCATCCGGGCAAATTCTAC
>JAQGLF010000102.1 GCA_028293025.1 Alphaproteobacteria bacterium | reverse complement strand
GGGGGTCGGCGCTGGAGCGGGCTGCGCGGCGAGCGGAGCGGCACTGGCGAGCAGGGCCGCCACGGCCGCGATACGAAAACTGGACATCTTTCCTCCCGAAAAACGCGAACCATCCCCAGTGGCGGTTATGCGTCGGCACGCGCGCTTTTTGCGCGATTTTCCAGCGCCTTTCGTGCCAATAATCGGCGGCGAGGGGCACGGAAACGGCATGGACAGGAAACTCGACCGGTTCGACATCGCCTTGTTGAACCTGCTCCAGGCCGACAATCTGGCCACCGCCGAGGCGCTGGCGCGCGCCGTGCCGCTCTCCGCCTCGGCGATCGCGCGGCGAGTGCGGGGGCTGCGCGAGCAGGGGCTGATCGCCGCGGACACCGCCATCCTCGCGCCCGATCTGACCGCAGACCGGCTTCGCGCCATCGTCCAGGTTCAGGCGCACGAACATGCCGAGGAGAAGGGCATCGCCGCCTTGCGCGCGCGGCTGGCGGCAGCGCCGGAGGTCCAGCTGCTGCTCAACATCAGCGGCAGTTTCGACCTTCTGGTCCTCGTCGTCACCCGCAACATGAGCGCGTTCAACGCCTTCGCCGATCTCCATTTCGCCGCCGATCCCTCGGTGCGGCGCTACGAGACGAGCTTCGTCAAATCCGAGATCAAGAACCGCCCGACCGTCCCGCTGGACGAAAAGGACGTGACCCGCTGAGAGTGGGGTTTTGTCACTTGATATGGAAACGGAGCGAAATGGGCCGACTTCAGCCGCGTTTCTTCGCCGCGATCCAGGCGGCGATCTTCTGCTCGAGCACCGACATCGGCAGCGCGCCCGACATCAGCACCTGGGCGTGGAAGTCGCGGACGTCGAATTTCGGCCCCAGCTCCCGCTCCGCCTGGGTCCGGAGGCGACGGATGGTGAGCTGGCCGACCTTATAGGCAAGCGCCTGGCCGGGAATGGCGATGTAGCGCTCGACCTCGGCGGTGGCGTCGGTCGGGCTCATCGCGCTGTTGTCGAGCATGTACTTGATCGCCTGGTCGCGGCCCCAGCCCATCGAATGGATGCCGGTGTCGACGACGAGCCGCATCGCCCGCAATATCTCATCGTTGAGGTGCCCGTAATTCTGATAGGGATCGGTGTAGAAGCCGAGCTCGTAGCCGAGGCTCTCGGAATAGAGCGCCCAGCCCTCGACATAGGCGGTGTTGCCGCCGAAGCGCTGGAAGGCGGGGAGCTTCTCATTCTCCTGGGCGAGGCTGATCTGGAAATGGTGGCCGGGCCGCCCCTCGTGCAGGAACAGGGTCTCGTAGCCCCAGGTATAGCGCGAGGGCAGGTCGTAGCTGTTGTAGTAGAAGATGCCGGGGCGCGATCCGTCCGGCGTCCCCTGCTGATACTCGCCGCCCGCCGAGGTCTTCTCGCGATAAGGCGGGTCGGGCCGGATTTCGAGCCGGCTTCTGGGGATGGTCGAGAAATCCCGGCCGACGACGAGGCCGACGCGCCGGTCGATGTCGAGGAAGGCATCGCGCATCGCCGCCGGCGTGGCCGGCTTGAAACGCGGATCGCTGCGCAGGAAATCGGCGAATTGGTGGAGGTCGCCGTGGAATCCCACCGCATTCTTCACCTTTTCCATCTCGCCATGGATCCGGTCGACCTCGCTGAGGCCGAGTTGGTGGATCTGCCCGGGCGTCATGGTCGTCGTCGTGTTCGACTCGACGAGGTAGCGGTAGAGGGCGGGGCCGCCCGGCATCTGGCCGAGGCCGACGCTGTCGCGGCATTTCGGCAGATAGACGTCCCTGACGAAGTCCCGCAGGCGGGCATGGGCCGGGTTCAGCCGGTCGCGGATGAAGGCCGCGTATTGCGCCTTGAGCCGGGCCTGGTCGGCGGCAGGAATGCCCGCGGGGAATTTGGTCACCGGCTTGTAGAAGGTCGAGGCCTCGACGCCCTCGGCGAGCAGGGCGTCGAGCTGGCCGACGACGTTGCGCATCACCAGCTTGGGCTGGACGATGCCGTCCGCCATGCCCTCACGCATCCGCCCGACCGCCCGGTCGAGGTAGAGGATGTAGCCGTCGAGCCGCTTCAGATTGTTCTCGTAATCGGCGACCGTCTTGAACGGCGCCGCGCCCTCGCCCGAGCTGAGATCGGGAACGAACACCTGGAAGCCGCCGAAATGGTCGATCGGCCGTTCCACATTGGCCTTGACCAAAGCAGGCGCGAAGCCGCGAAGGGTCAGGCCGGTCTGCCAGCGGAAGACGTCGTAGGAAATGCGGTCGTCGGGCGAGAGCCTGGCGCGGTCGATGCGGGCCAGAGCGGCGAGATCCGCTGCCGCCGCCGCTTTCTCCCCGGCCAGATAGCGGTCGGTGATATAGTCGCCGAACTGGCCGGCGTAGCGCAGGTCGCCGCGGAACAGGGCCTGGATCGGGTTGCGCCGCAGGCCCGCTTCGTCGCTGTCGTGGAACAGCTTCGCCAGCTTTTGGCCCTCGGTCATCGGTGCGGTGGCGGTCCGCGCCGGGCGATGGGCGGGTGCGGCGGCGGCGGCCGGAAAGGCAAAAGCCGACGCGGCGAGGAGGAGGATGGTCTTTTTCATAAGTCCCTCTGCTGAGGCTTGGGATGTAAGCGTCAATAAGGCCCGGCCGGCTGCACGCCGGTCGCACCGTACCAGCCCCAGGGGCGCTCGCGATACCATTTGGTGATCACATATTTGACGCCGCCCTCGACAGGCATGCCGGTATGCAGCGAGTAGATGTTCGGCTCGCCATATTCGTCGAGATTGTTCCAGGCGAGGAGGTTGCCGGTGCGCGGCGTCACCCGCACCCCGGCCTTGGTGAAGGCGGTCTGGCCGCCGGCCTCGGGCTCATTGAGGAAGATCATCGCCGTCCAGGTGCGCTGCCCGCCCTGGCGCTCCTGCTCGGGCCAATAGGGCTCGCTGGCGTAGAAGAAGTCGTGGTGCTCCTTGAACTGCTGGCCGACCGAATAGCGCTGGCCCTGGATCGTCTCGCCATGATCGGGCTGGATGCCGGTCAGGCCGTTGATCTTGCGCTCGACCGCCATGTTGACCGCGTCGCTGAGACGCAGATTGCAGCTCTCGCTGGTCCGGAATTCGGGGTCCGGGCTGTCGGAGAGGAGGCCGGAAGGCTGGCGGTCCTTGTCGATCAGCGCGATCAGCCGGCCGCATTCGTCCCGGTTCAGGAAATTGCGGACGACGAAGAGGTCGAGCCCCTGCGCCGGGATCTTCATCGCATTCGGCGTGCGCAGCAGCCGGTCTTTCACATAGGCGCCGATCTGCATCCGGTAGAAAGCGGCGGGATCGCCGGTCTGCGTGCTCACGGCGCCTGCTTTCCCCGCACCATCACATAATCGACATGTTCGAGCAGGCGCACGTCACGCAGCGGGTCGCCGCTCACCGCGATCAGGTCCGCCGAGTAGCCGGGGGCGATGCGGCCGACCAGATTGTCGAGGCCGAGCAGCTTCGCCGCTCCGGTCGTCGCCGATGCCAGCGCCTCGGCCGGGGTCATGCCGACGAGATCGACCAGCTGCGCGAACTCGCCGGCATTGCGGCCATGCTCGTAGACGCCGGCATCGGTGCCGAAGACGAGCGGCACGCCCGCCGCCCGCGCCAGCCGCGCCGCCTTGCCGACCTCGTTCAGCGTCATCCGCACCTTCTCCTCGACCCGCGGCGTGTAGATGCCCTTGCCGAGCCGCTCGCGAATGCCGGTGAAGGCCATCAGGGTCGGCACGAGGACGGTGCCGCGCTGCCGCATCAGCTGGATGGTGGCGGGGCTGGCGAATGTGCCGTGCTCGATCGAATCGACGCCGGCCCGAACCGCCGCGGCGATCCCGGCATCGGCATGGGCGTGGGCGGCGGCCTTGAGGCCGAGCGCATGGGCGGTCGAGACGATCGCGCGCATCTCCTCGTCGGTAAAGGCCTGGCCGAGGCTCTTATCGCCCTGGCTGAGGACGCCGCCGGTGGCGTGGAACTTGATGACGTCGGCGCCGAGCTTCGCCGCCTCGCGGACCCGCGCCGCGCATTGGTCGACGCCGGTGCAGGTATTGTGGCCGTCGAGCGCCTCCATCACCTCGGGGCGGAAGCCGGAAACGTCGCCATGGCCGCCGATCGTCGACAGGGCCTGGCCGGCGGCGATCATGCGCGGGCCGGGGATCAGCCCTTCGTCGATGGCGCGGCGGAGCGCGAAGCCGTTGAGCCGGCCGGAGCCGAGATCGCGAACGGTGGTGAAGCCGGCGCGCAGGGTGGTCAGCGCATTATGGGCGCCGACCAAGGTGCTCCATTCCTCCGATTCGACCGCCTCGTTCCAAAACGCCTCGCCCGGGACGCCGGTGAGATGGACATGGGCGTCGATCAGGCCGGGAAGCACCGTCTTCGCCGACAGGTCGACCAAGCGCGCGCCGGGCGGCGGCGGGGTCAGGCCGGGCGTCACGCTGGCGATCCGGCCGTCGACGATCATGATGGTCGACGGCCCCGCCTCGGGCAAAGCGGGATCGGTGATCAGGTGGCCGGCATGGACGACCACGGTCTGAGCCGCGACCGGCGCGGCGAAGAGAAAGGCGAAGAGCAGGAGCAGTCTGGCCAGCATCGCGAAAAACCCCCGGTTGAGCCGAGCCGTTTCATGCTGCCGCCGCGATTCGTTGACAAGCGAAAAGCCCGGAGCGCTGGGGCGCTCCGGGCCTCGATTTGCTCCGCTGGAAGCGGCTGGACGGTCCGCCCTTCGGGAGGCCGCCGTCGGGACCGCCTTACTCGAAGAAGTCGTTGATCACGTCGAGCACTTCGCCGCTGTAGAGATCGACCAGCACGACGTCGTCATAATAGCGCACCCAGGCCGTTCCCGGAGGGGCCGGCGGCAAATGGTAGTAAAGCGGGTCGATCCAGTAATTGCGGGCGAAGAAGGCCTCGCCAAGGGCGATGCCGATGTCCAGCCGGTTATAGCCGTAATCGCCATAAGGCGCGAAATAGCGGCCCAGGTTGAAGATCCGCCGGTTCTGGTTGCGGTAGCGCTGCCAGTCGTAGCGATTGTCGTTGCGCCAGCCCTGGTTCCAGCCGCCGCGGCCGTTGCGGTCGCCCTGCCAATTGCCGCGGTCATTGCCCCAGCGCTGGCCGCCGCGATTGTTGTTGCGGCCGCCGTTATTCTGCTCGCGGCGAATCGTCTGCTGTTCGTAGCGGCGCTCGTTCTGGGCCGCCTGGCGGGCGAAGGAGCCGCCGATCGTCTGCTCGGCGCTGCGCTGCGAGGCCTCGCGCTCGGCGGCGAAGCGATTCGCATTGTCATGGCGCTGGCGATCGCCGCCGCCCTGCCAGTTCCGCTGGGCGCGGACCTGCTGCTGTTGCTGCTGCCCCTGCACCTGCACCTGGGCCGGCGCCTGCTGCTGGCGGAACTCGCGACGTTCGACCCGCTGCTGCTGGACCTGCTGCTGCTGAACCTGCTGGCGCTCGACCTGTTGGGGCTGCGCTTGCTGACGCTGCTGGCGCGCCTCGGTACGCTGCTCGGAGCGCTGCGAGCGCTGCTCGCCGCCGTCATGCCCTCTGCCGCGCCAGCCGCCATTGTCCTGGGCCGCGAGCGGGGTCGCTGCCGTCGCCGCCATCAAAAATCCGATCAATGCCTTACGCATCACACACTCCTCTGTGCCGGTGCGGCGAGAGGCCGCTGCCGATGGGACCATCTGTGCCAGAGGGCCGATGAGCCGTTGCTGAATTCACGCGACAGCATTCAGAAAGGAATCGGTGGCGGCCGGACGGCGGCGGGCGGTAAAGCCGAAGCGAGAGCGCAGGGAAGGGAACGGGCATGGCGGAGGAGAGGATCGCGATCGCGCGCGACGGCGGCGTCGCCCATGTCGAGCTGGCGCGCGAGGACCGGCTCAACGCGATGGACGAGGCGATGTTCGAGGCGATCGGCGACGCCTTTCGCGAGCTCGCCGCCGATCCGTCCGTCCGCGTCATCCTCCTGACCGCCCGCGGCCGCCATTTCAGCGCCGGGCTCGACCTTCACTATGCCGCGAGCCAGTTCCCCAAGACCTCCGATCCCGGCCGCGCCGCCGAGGCGCGCCTGCGCCACATCAAATGGCTGCAGGATTGCTTCACCGCGGTCGAGGAGGCGCGGCCGCCGGTGGTCGCCGTGCTCCACGGCGGCTGCATCGGCGCCGGCGTCGACCTCGCCTCCGCCTGCGACATCCGCATCGGCGCGGCCGATTGCTTCCTGCAGGTGGCCGAGGTCGACGTCGCCATCACCGCCGACCTCGGCACGCTCCAGCGCCTCACCCATCTGCTTCCGGAAGGGCTGGTCCGCGAACTTGCCTATACCGGCCGGCGGATGGAGGCGGAGGAAGCGCTCCGCCTCGGCTTCCTCAACCGCGTCGAATCCGACCGCGAGGCGGCGATCGCCGCCGGCTTCGGGCTCGCCCGCACCATCGCCGCCAAATCACCGCTGGCGGTGGCGGGGGCGAAGATGAGCCTCAATTACAGCCGCGGCCGCACCGTCGAGGAGGGGCTGCGTCACGTCGCGCTCTGGAATGCGGGCGCCCTGGTCAGCGCCGATCTCGATGCCGCGATCCGCGCGCGGCTGGACAAGAGCGTGCCCGAATTCGGCGATCTTTCGGGGTAAACGCCTGGCGCCGTGACTTGAAACCCGGCCGCGCCCCTGCTAACGGCGGCCGCAACGGCGCGGGAACTGTCTCGCGACGATGCGAATTTATGCTATCGGCGAGCGTGTGACGGAGCGGCCCGGGCGGCCACCGCGCGAGCCCTTTCGAACCGGAGTTTGACGAGACTTTATGCAGATCATCGTTCGCGACAACAATGTCGACCAGGCGCTGCGGGCGCTCAAGAAGAAGCTGCAGCGCGAAGGCGTCTACCGCGAGATGAAGCTGCGTCGTCATTACGAGAAGCCGTCGGAGAAGCGCGCCCGCGAGCGCGCCGCGGCGATCCGCCGCGCCCGCAAGCTCGAGCGCAAGCGCGCCGAGCGCGACGGCGGCGCCGTCCGCTAAAAGCCGGGAGGCTTGCTTCATTCGAGGGCGGCGATATGAGCTTGCACGAGCTCGTCGCCGCCCTTTCTCTTTCCGGGAGCGCCCCATGTCCGTGACCGCCGTGCCGCTCCGCCCGATCGCCAAGGGCTC
>JAQGLF010000096.1 GCA_028293025.1 Alphaproteobacteria bacterium | reverse complement strand
GCGGCGGTTACCGCGGCGGCGGTGGCGGTAGCGGTGGCGGCGGCTTCGGCGGTCCGCGCGGCGGCGGCGGCGGCGGCGGCGGAATGCCTCCCCAGGTCGTTGGCGAAGGCAAAGGCATCGTCAAATTCTTCAACTCGCAGAAGGGCTTCGGCTTTATCGTCCGCGACGACGGCGGCGAGGATGTGTTCGTGCACATTTCCGCTGTCGAGCAGGCCGGCCTGACCGGCCTGGCCGAGGGCCAGCCGCTCGAATTCACCCTGGTGGATCGTGGCGGACGCGTGTCCGCGACCGACCTCAAGATCGAGGGCGATCCGCTCCCGGTCGAGGATCGTGCGCCGCGCGATGCCGGCTTCGGCGGCGGCGAACGTGGTCCGCAGCGCCAGCTCACCGGCGAGAAGGCCAGCGGCACGGTCAAGTTCTTCAACGCGATGAAGGGCTTCGGCTTCATCAGCCGCGACGACGGCCAGCCCGATGCCTTCGTCCACATCTCGGCCGTCGAGCGGGCGGGCCTGCCGACGCTCAACGAGGGCGACCGGGTCGAGTTCGAGCTCGAAGTCGACCGCCGCGGCAAGACCGCCGCGGTCAACCTCCAGCCAATCCAGTAACCGGGCTAGCCCCGGGGGGTGAAGGGCCCGGCCGTGAAAGCGGTCGGGCCTTTTCTTTTTCGTTTTCCGGCGAAAGCCGTAACCAGATTCGGGTGCATCAGCGGCTCGAATGCTTTTCCTGATTCGCGCAGAGACGCAGAAACGCAGAGATTCGGAGACGCTCGGACGTCGGCGGGTGTTCGCGGCGGTTGGAGAAAGTCTTTATCTCTGCGTCTCTGCGTCTCTGCGCGAACTAAATCTCCGCAGCTCCGCCCACGAGGCGCCAACCCAGAGTCTCGCCGGCATGGAAAGGCACGAGCGAACTGCCTCCGGCGGACAAAGATTCCGGCACCTCGACCTCCGCCCGTTCCAGCGTGATCGACCCCTCGTTGAGCGGCAGACCGTAGAAATGCGGGCCGTTCTCGGAGGCGAAGGCCTCGAGCCGGTCGAGCGCGCCTTCCTCCTCGAAGGTCCGCGCGTAGCTTTCGATCGCGAAGGGAGCACTGAAGATGCCGGCGCAGCCGCAGGCCGCCTCCTTGCGCGCGACCGCGTGCGGCGCGCTGTCGGTGCCGAGGAAGAATTGAGGCGAGCCCGACGTCGCGGCGCGGCGGACCGCCAGCCGGTGCGCCTCCCGCTTCGCCACCGGCAGGCAATAAGCGTGCGGCCGGATGCCGCCGGCAAACATCGCGTTGCGGTTGATGGCGAGGTGATGTGGCGTGATCGTGGCGGCGAGGTTCGGCCCGCTCGCGGTCACGAAATCGGCCGCCTCGGCGGTGGTGATATGCTCGAACACCGTCTTCAGCCCGGGGAAATCGCGCACCAGGCCCGAGAAGATGCGGTCGATGAACGCCTTCTCCCGGTCGAATATGTCGACCTCCGGATCGGTGACCTCGCCATGGATCAGCAAGGGCATGCCTATCCGCTCCATTTCCTCCAGCGCCGGATGGATGTTGCGGATCGCGGTGACGCCGTAAGCGGAATTGGTGGTGGCATGGGCCGGGTAGAGCTTGGCCGCCGCGAACGCGCCGCATTCGAAGCCGTCGGCGAGCACGCGCGGCTCGGCCTCGTCGGTCAGATAGCAGGTCATCAGCGGCGTGAAATCGGCGCCGGCCGGAAGCGCCGCCAGGATGCGGTCGCGATAGGCCAAAGCCGCCGCGACATTCGTTACCGGCGGATCGAGGTTCGGCATCACGATTGCCCGCGCGAACTGCCGCGCCGTATAGGGCGCCACCGCCGCCAGCATGTCGCCGTCGCGCAGGTGGACATGCCAGTCGTCCGGCCGGCGGAGCGTGATGCGGGTCGGGTCGGTCGTCATTGCTGGCGTTTGGGCCTGGCCTTGGGTTTGGCTGCCCTCGTCCCTATCAAGGGAGCATGGCCGCGACCACCCTCATCGACCGCGCATTGCTGCGCCTCTCCGGCGAGGACGTGCGGGGCTTCCTCCAGGGCCTCGTCACCCATGATCTGGCCCTGCTCGCGCCGGACCGGCCGCTCTGGGCCGGCCTGCTGACGCCGCAGGGCAAGGCCCTGTTCGACTTCATCCTCTGGGCCGACGGCGCCGACCTGCTGGTCGATTGCGAGGCCGAGGCGGCGGAGGATCTGGTCCGGCGGCTGACGCTCTACCGGTTGCGGCGGAAGATCGGAATCGAGCGAGACGAGAGTTTCGCCGTCCACTGGCAACCTTGTTCCCCGGCGAACGCCGGGGTCCAGTCGGGCGCAGAAGCTGGACCCCGGCGTTCGCCGGGGAACGAGGAAGCGCGGGATCCCCGCCTTCCCGAGCTCGGCCATCGCTGGCTGGCGCCTCCGACCGACCCGGCGGAAGGCTGGCTTGCCCACCGCCTCTCGCTCGGCGTCACCGAAGGCCGGGCCGAGCTCGGCTCGGACAAGACGCTCTGGCTCGAATGCAATGCGGCCGAGCTGAACGGGGTCAGCTTCACCAAGGGCTGCTATGTCGGCCAGGAGAATACGGCGCGGATGAACTATCGCGCCAAGGTCAACCGCCGCCTCGTCGTCGTGCCGACGGACAATGCGGGAGAGCGCGCCCGCATCCTTTATCCCGAGCTCGGCCTCGCCGTGGAGCATCGCCGGGTCGAGGATCTCGGCGGCGCGATCGTGCCCGACTGGCTGGCGGCGGCGCTCGCATAGCGGCCGGCGGCATTGCCGGCCGCCACGGTTTGATATACATGTATATCAGCGGAGATTTTTTATGCTTGCCATCAGACTGGACCCGGAAGTGGAGAAGCGCCTGGAGATGCTGGCGGCCCTGACCGGACGCACGAAGACCTTCTACGCGCGCGAGGCCATCGAAACGCATCTCGACGATCTCGAAGATTTCTATCTGGCCGATGAGCGGATGAAGAGCTTCCGGGAGGGAGACGCCATTCCGCTGGCACAGGTCAAAGCGGAGCTGGGCCTGGACGACTGATGCCGATTCGGCCCCAGGGTCCGTATTCGGCGAAGGCATGACGATGGCCTGGGCGATCGAATTCCTGCCCGAGGCTGCGAAAGAGCTGAAGAAGCTCGACCGGAAAGATGCGGCGCGCATCCTCAAGACGCTTGAAACCCGCATTGCCGCGATCGACGACCCACGGACGCTGGGCAAGCCGCTCAAGGGTGTGAAGGACGGCTATTGGCGCTGGCGGATCGGCGTCTATCGCATTGTCGGGCTGATCCGGGACGAGCGGGTGACGATCCTCGTGGTCAGGATCGCCCACCGAAAAGAGGTTTACCGCTAGCCGATCTCCGCGAAGGCGCGCACCGGGAAGGTGCCCATCCCCTGCACTTTGGGCGGCGCGGCGAAGAAGCGGAAGCCGCTGGCGGGGAGGGCGCCGAGATTGGTCATATGCTCGCAGATCGGGATGCCGGCGCTGAGCAAGGCCGTGTGCACCGGCCGCGTCCGCGCCCGCGTGTCGTCGATATTGTGGCTGTCGATCCCGACCAGAGCGGCGCCGCGCGCGGCGAGCAATTGGGCCGCCGCTTCCGCGAGGAAGGGATGGTCGTCGAAATAGGAGTCCGCGCCCCAGTGCCGGTCCCAGCCGGTGCGGACCAGCACCGCCTTGCCGGCGACGTCGAGCCTCTCGAACAGCGCCGCCTCCGCCGCCAAACCGGGGCTGTGGACGCAGAGCCCCTCCAGCCCCGCCAGCCGCTCCACCCCCACCGCCGCCAGGTCTTCGCCCTCGGCGAAACGGTGGAAGGGGACGTCGACATAGGTGCCGGTATTGGCGACCATGTCGATCCGGCCGATCTGGAAGGTCGCGCCGTCGTCATAATGGCCGGCGGATTGCTCGCGCGTCCAATAGTCGCAGATATGCGGCCCCGGCAGGCCCTTATAGGTCGTCATTCCCGCCACGATCACATGGCTGAGGTCGACGATCCTTTTTTCCGCGCGATCCGCCATAAAGCCACTCCCCCGATCAATGCCCAGATTATGTTGAGCGACGCCGAAGGCACGGCGCCGTGCCACCAGCCGTTGACGACGAAGCCGGCCGCGCCGACGACGTTCATGCCCTGATACAGCGCCGATTGCCCGGTAAGCCGCCCCATCGACAGCAGCAGATAGGCCGCGAGGATCAGCAGAGCCCCCGCCCAGCCGACAGCTTCGACGAAGAAGGGGAGCGCGCTCAGGCCGCCAGCTTCCTCAGCACATATTGGAGGATGCCGCCGTGGCGGAAATATTCGAGCTCGTTGAGCGTGTCGATCCGCACCCGCGCGGTGAGGCTCGAACGGCTGCCGTCCGCCTCGGTCACCTCGACCTCGATCTCCTGCCGCGGCTGGAGGCCGCCGACGCCCTTGATGGTGAAGGTCTCGGTGCCGTCGAACGCGGGCGGCGTACCGACGAACTGGAGCGGGATCACGCCCATGCCGACCAGGTTCGAGCGGTGGATCCGCTCATAGGTCTCGGCGATGACGGCGCGGACGCCGAGCAATTTCGTGCCTTTCGCCGCCCAGTCGCGCGAGGAGCCGGTGCCATATTCCTTGCCGGCGAGGACGACCAAAGGCACGCCTTCCGCCTTGTAGCGCATCGCCGCGTCGTAGATCGGCATCACCTCGCCCGAGGGCAGATGCCTGGCGATGCCGCCCTCGATCCCCGGCACCATCCGGTTCTTGATGCGGATATTGGCGAAAGTGCCGCGCATCATCACTTCGTGATTGCCGCGCCGCGCGCCGTAGGAGTTGAAGTCGAGCCGGCTGACCTGGTGCTCGGTCAGATATTTGCCGGCCGGGCTGTCGAGCTTGATCGCGCCGGCCGGGGAGATGTGGTCGGTGGTGATCGAATCGCCGAACATGGCGAGCGGCCGCGCGCCGATGATGTCCTCGGGCGGCACGGGCGTCATCGTCATGCCTTCGAAATAAGGCGGGTTCTGGATGTAGGTCGAGCCCGGCGACCAGGCATAGGTCTCGCCGCCGGTGATCGGGATGCCGCGCCACTGGTCGTCGCCCTTGTAGACGTCGGCATAGCGGGCGCGGAACAGATCGCCATGGACGTGGGCGTCGATCAGCAGCCGCACCTCCTCGTTTGTCGGCCAGATGTCCTTCAGATAGACGTCGACCCCGTCCGAGCCGGTGCCCAGCGGCTCCTCGATCATGTCGCCGGCGACCGTCCCCTTCAGTGCATAGGCGACGACCAGCGGCGGCGAGGCGAGGTAATTGGCGCGCACGTCCGGCGACACCCGGCCTTCGAAATTGCGGTTGCCGGAGAGGACGGAGGCGGCGACGAGGTCGTTCTTGTTGATCGCGTCCGAGATCGGCGCCGGCAGCGGCCCCGAATTGCCGATGCAGGTCGTGCAGCCGTAGCCGGCGAGGTTGAAGCCGATCGCGTCGAGATGCTCCTGCAGGCCGGCCTTCACCAGATAGTCGGTGACCACCTTCGATCCCGGCGCCAGTGAGGTCTTGACCCAGGGCTTGCGGGTCAGGCCTTTCTCATGGGCCTTCTTGGCGACGAGGCCGGCGGCGACCAAAACGGCGGGGTTGGAGGTGTTGGTGCAGCTGGTGATGGCGGCGATGACGACGTCGCCATGGCCGAGATCGATGGTCCCCCGCGCCTCGACGTCGAGCGGGTCGGCGGAGCCGACCGGATCCTTGACCGGCACGCGCTTCTCCAGCTCGGCGAGGCTGTGGCCATATTCCTTGGTGAAATTGGCGACGAACTCCTCGTCGACGCGGGAGAGCGGCACCCGGTCCTGCGGCCGCTTCGGCCCGGCGAGGCAGGGCTCGACGCTCGCCATGTCGAGCCGAAGCGTGTCGGTGAACACCGGCTCGTGGGTCGAGCCCGCGTCCAGCCACAGGCCCTGCGCCTTCGCATAGGCTTCGGTCAGCGCCACCTGCTGGTCGGGCCGGCCGGTCAGCCGCATGTAGTCGAGCGTCTTGTGGTCGATCGGGAAGAAGCCGCAGGTCGCGCCATATTCGGGCGCCATGTTGGCGATGGTGGCGCGGTCGGCGACCGAAAGGGTCGAGACGCCGGGGCCGTAAAATTCGACGAAGCTGCCGACGACGCCCTTGGAACGCAGCATCTGGGTGACGGTGAGGACGAGATCGGTGGCGGTGATCCCCTCGGCGAGCGCGCCGGAGAGATGGAAGCCAACCACGCCGGGGATCAGCATCGACACCGGCTGGCCGAGCATCGCCGCCTCCGCCTCGATGCCGCCGACGCCCCAGCCGAGCACGCCGAGGCCGTTGACCATCGTCGTATGGCTGTCGGTACCGACGAGCGTGTCGGGATAGGCCACTTCCGCCCCGTCCTCGCCCTTCGACGACCAGACGCCGCGCGCGATGTACTCCAGATTCACCTGGTGGCAGATGCCGGTGCCGGGCGGCACGACCTCGAAATTGCGGAACGCCTTCGATCCCCATTTGAGGAACTGGTAGCGCTCCATGTTGCGGGCATATTCGTGCTCGACGTTGCTGGCGAAGGCGCGCGGCGTGCCGAACTCGTCGACCATGACGCTGTGGTCGATGACGAGGTGGACGGGGACCTGCGGGTTGATCTTCTCCGGCGAGCCGGCGAGCGTGGCGATGGCGTCGCGCATCGCCGCGAGGTCGACGACGGCGGGGACTCCGGTGAAATCCTGCATCAGGACGCGCGCCGGCCGGTACTGGATCTCCCGCGCCGGGCCGGAGGGATCGTTCTGCCAGTCGACCAAAGCCTGGATATCCGCGCGGACGACCGTCTTGTCGTCCTCGAAGCGCAGCAGATTCTCGAGCAGCACCTTCATCGAGAAAGGCAGCCGGGAGACGTCGCCGAGATGCGCCGCGGCCTTGTCGAGGGAGTAGTAAAAATAGGTCTTCGAACCGGCCTTGAGCTCGGTGCGGGTCTGGAGACTGTCTCGGCCGACGGCGGTCATGAATGTCCTCGTCTCGAATGGTCATTCGAGCCGGGCGGGAGAGAGGCCCGGCGCGGTTGCGGCGGCTCTAGCAAGGTGGGGGCGAGGGGGGAAGGGTGCGGGCAGAGGGAGCCGAACCCGCGCTGACCGAGCCTCAAGCTCCCGACCTGAACCCCGTCACGAATGTCTGCTTTCGACCCATTGCCGACATTTGGCGACTGAAGCCCGCTCGCCGTATCTGAAACTTGGCGGAGACATTTGTCACAACCCCTCGTCCCCTGTATAAATCTCGTGGAGAGAGGAGCTTCTCGGCCGATGAGCGGTAGATCAGTGCGCCTTCGGCTCCATTTGACAGCCGCAGCCGCTGCCTTGATCCTTACGGGATGCGGCGGCGACGATGGTGGAGGCTCGCAAAATCCGGGCACCGTCACACCTGTGCCGGTCCCGCCACCGCCGCCACCTCCGCCTCCGCCTCCGCCTCCGCCTGCGCCGGCACCGCCCCCCATCACCGGAGTCTACACGCCGTTCCTTCAGCTGTTTTCCGCCGATCGCACGTTCGGCACAGCCTGCTCTACCATCATCATCGGAGACCCGCTTCCAACTGTCCGGCCAGCCGGGCCATTCGGGACCGGCGGGACCTTCACGTATACGAACAACGATCAGTCCTGGTCGTTGGCGGACGCCTCTTTCCAAGACCGTTTCACCGCGAGTCAGAAGGTCCAGGATGCGGCCATGGAAAGTTCCTATGTGTTCAAAACCACGACCGGCGCCTCGCGAAATTCTTTTTCGATATGGAAGCCGCAGGTTGCGGGAAACGACCTGCTCTATTCCCGGGCTGCCGAGTGGTTCATATTCTCGTCGACCCGCGAATATTGCGTCTTCGGGGTGCCCATCCAGTCCGTCGACGTGCTGTCGACCGGATCGCTTTCCTTCAGCCGCAGCACGGTGCTGGGCGAAGCATATATGGGCGACGGGTCGGTGGTGACGTCCAAATACCCGAACGCAAGTCTGCTGACCAGCTCCTCCAGGGTCGGCATCGACGCGGCGACAGGCGTCGTGGCGATGACATTGACGATCAACGTAAGTCGATCCGACGGGACCACGGAGACATTGGCCAACTTCACGGGATCCGGAACCTATGACAGGACGAGCGGGCGTGTCGGCGGCACGTTCGCGGCCCCGGAATATTCGGCGGCTGGAACGTTTGAAGGGCAGATTTTCGGACCTCGCTCCGAGCTTGGTTACGCCTTCAGTTTCACGAGCCCGGCTGGCACGGCGCCCGCAATCAGCGGCGCGGGTACCGCCTTTCTAGTACCCTGACGGCGGGCGCGAGCGGGCCGCCGAGCGCCCGCCTCTTGCGGAAGTTCGATATGGGCTGGCGACCGTGGTTGGGCCTGGGGCTCGGATTGTGGCCCGTAATCAGCCATTCCCGTGCTGGCCCGCCCAACGACGACCTTTCGCTCCGCCGTACCGGAATGTCCGCTTTCCACCCGTAGCGGACTCTCGGCTCATCCCTGCAGCCCTCGCGCGTGCCGCAGGATCAGGCAGGGACGTAAGTCAACCTGATCACGTCCTCGGCAATCCGGTCATGCGCTACGAGGCGAAGCGGCGGCCGGGGGCCGGCGAAATAGGGCTTGCCGTGACCGAGCACGACAGGGTGCAGGTAGATTCGATACTCGTCGATCAGCCCGAGCTCGGTGAGGCTTTGCGCCAGGGCCGGGCCGGCAATCTCGATCTCGCCGTCGTGACCGGCCTTCAGCGCGCGGATCGCGCCCTCGAGATCATCCTCGACAAGCCTGGCATTGGGGCCGACCGACTTCAGCGAGCGCGAGACGACCCATTTCGGCTGCTTCCGCCACGCCGCCGCGAAGGCGCGATCCTCTGCATCCCATTCAGGATGATCGTCGTCCCAGTAACGCATCACTTCGTATATTTTGCGACCGTACACGCTGCCCGCCTGCCCCTGAGCCTGCTCGATGAAGTGGCGGAAGAGCGTGGGGCTTGGCGCGAACGCCATGTGGTCGACATAGCCGTCGAGCGACTGGTTCATTCCGAAGACGAGCTTGGCCATGCGATGAATCTCCACCAAGGCTCTTCAGCTTAGCTTGAGGAGACCCCCGCTTTCCACCCTGCGGAGAGAGTCGAATGCCGAACCCCGACCCGGCGTCCGCCAAGGTCGGTTGGTTCTCTCGACCGCCGTTTCGCCTAGCGATCGGAACCGGGCGCCGGTGCCGGCCGGGTCGTCTCGGTGGTGGTGGTGACGACGCTGCTGATATCATCGTCTTCACGAGCAACGATGATCGTCTCTTTGCCGTCGGCACCCTGCAAGCGCAGGATGCGGCGGTTCTGAACGCTGCGCCATCCGACTGCCACGACGACTGCGAAGACGCCGAGGCCGAAGAGGATGGCAAGGAAATTTGCTGCCGAGTCGGTCATTTGGACTCACCCTTGGTGGCTTATTGCCGCCGTTTAGCCCTTGAAAAGTTAAGAAGATCGATAGCTTGGGCGGGCGCACCGGCGGCAGCCGACGTGGACGCTCCGCATCCCCGGACTGCCTTGCGTGCAGCTTGCGGTCCTGCTCCTGGCGGCGCACCCAGGAAACACAGGAGGTCTTTCCGGGATGGGCGAACTGATTATCTGGACCTACGACTGGGTCCCTGAAGGCCCCCGCGGTTTCGTGCGCGACCTGCGGCTGAGATGGGCGTGCGAGGAATCCGGTCTTGCCTACGCCGTCCGATCGATCCCGTTCGATGGCCGCGAAACCAATCATCTCGCACGCCAGCCATTCGGCCAGATTCCATTTCTGACCGACGGAGAGGTCGAGATATTCGAGAGCGGCGCCGGGCTGCTGCATCTCGCCCGCAAGAGCGACAGGTTGATGCCGCGCGATCCGATCGGCGAAGCGCAAGTGCTGCAATGGACGATCGCCGCGCTCAACTCGATCGAGATGGTGAGTGTGCCGTGGTGGTTCCTGAAAATGTCCGGCGATGCGGACAATGGACTTGCCGGATGGATGGGCAAGCGCCTCGACCAGGTCGAGAAAATATTGCGCGAGCGGGAGTGGCTCGCGGCCGACCGCTTCACCGTCGCGGACCTGCTGATGGCGGACGTGCTGCGCGTTCCGGACGTCCGTTCTTTCGGCAAACGGCCGGCGACGGAGGCCTATGTGACGCGTGTCACTGGCCGTCCCTCGTTCGAGAAGGCCCAGGCCGAGCAGATTCGCCACTTCGAGGTAGCCGACGATCAGCGCTAGTGTTCCCACGGAGGAGAGGGGGGGGGGTGAATGGACATTCGAGCAGGTGGGGAAGCGGCCCGACGCGGTGGCGCGGGCTCCGGCAAGGCGGGGGGGGGAAGGGTCCTCGCGCACGGGACAACGCCGGTATTAGCAACCTCCGCAAATCACAGCCGGAGCGATTTGCCTTCGACGTTGCAGTAGCACTCAATACGGCACACGGGATATGGCTGCCTTCCAACCATGTTCGACCTTTATAAACCTTTCCGGAACCGGCTCCGCCACTTTTCCATCGTGGAATCCTTATTTTCGGTCTTTCGATTTATCCAGTTTCTCGACTTCGAAGTCCCTTTACCGCCTACTCTGGGACCACCCGCCGGCCTTTCTCAGCGAAACAGGATGCGCTGGGGTATCGTGCAATGGGAGTTTGAAATCCTAGCACGCGAAATAATCCTAAATGGAGATCCACATGGTAAAAATGGGCTATCTACTTGGGCCGAAATAGCGCGCGCGATAAATACCATTAAGGGACTCGAAAATGACACCTGGGCGAGACATCCAAAGCAGGAAGACGATATTCTATATGAGTTAGTTAGAATAGCTCACCGCCAGTTTCCTTGGCAGCATGGGTTTAGTCATCCTCAAATACTGAGATATTCCAGGCTATTTGAACTCTGTGGGGTAGATGCACTAATTCGAGATGAATACGATATGGAGTCATCCGAACTGCTACAACTCGGTCTCAGCTTGGCAGGGCACTTTCTGAAGAACTTCCGTATCAAATTGCCGCTTTCCAATCAGATAAATGGTGCCTCGCAAAGAGCGTGCGACGAATTCATTAAGAGATTTTCACTGACTTTGGAAGGTGCTCGCGATCAGTATAGACGAACGCAGTCATACGATATAAATTGGGCGTATACCTTTAACCCTCTCCGGTTAAAACCTCTGATCCTTTTGCCTGACGGAACTGCGATATGCCCAATCCCTATGTTCCTGTTGCAGCGGGTTACCAGTGGAGTTTATTTTGACCTTGTTGCGAAAAAGGGTTTTTCGGATAGCTTTGGCCCTGCGGTGCAGGCTCTCATAGGAGAAGCGGCTTACAAATCTAACGCGTCGAAAGTTTTTACTATCTGTGGGGAAGCCAGTTATGGGAGTGCAAAGCAGCGAAAGGATACTGTAGATTGGATAATATCCGATTCGACCGCATCGCTTTTTGTAGAATGCAAGGCTGCGCGTACCAGGTTCAAAGGAACTAGTGATCTTTCGGAACAGGTTTATATAAACAGAGAATTTGATCGTATACGGCTGTTCGCGACCCAAATTTACAAAAGTTTATCTGACGCGCTTGACGGCCGATATCCCAACTGGGTGCCTGAGGATAAACCTATATACTGCCTTATTACCACACTAGAAAATTGGCATACATTTGGAATACATGTTGATCGCCTTGTCATACAGCCGCTGAAGAAGGATCTATATTCGCTCGGCATTGACCCAATGTTGGTTGACAAGCATCCTCTTTCATTTTGCTCAGCTGACACTTTTGAAATGGCAATGGTCGTATGCGGCCAAGTTGGCATCGACGCCGTTTTTAGTAAGAAAACGGAAGGTGAGTATCCACAGTGGGCCTTAGAAACGTTCCTGACAAATAACTTTTCGCACGAGCTCCAAGCTCATCCGACGAGCGTTTTCGAAGATCAGTGGGCTCGACTTAGGCCGAGCGGTTCCGGTGCATTTAGACCCGTGGGTCGCCATCGCCATGAGCGGCTTTAGTAGGGCAAAATTTGGCGCGGCGCGTGGTGCCACGCGTTATTGACGCCCAATTGCACCCCGCACCTCGCGCGCCTAGATCGCCCCCATGCTCGACGCCCTCGCCTCCCCCTCCGCCCCGCCGCCGACCATTCGCCGCGAGGATTACCGGCCGCCCGAATGGCTCGTGCCCTCGATCGAACTGGAGTTCGAGCTGGGGGCCGAGCGGACGCGGGTGCGGTCGCGGCTCACGCTTAGGCGTAACGGCGACCATCGTGAGCCGCTGCGGCTGAACGCCGAGGGGCTGGTGCTGGTCGAGGCGAAGCTGGATGGGGAGCCGGTGGCCTGCGCCTGGGAGGGCGATCTGCTGATCGTCCCGATCCCCGGCGACGAGGCCCTGATCGAAACCCTCGTCGAGATCGCCCCATCCGCCAACACCCAGCTGATGGGCCTCTACGAATCGGGCGGCATCCTCTGCACCCAGTGCGAGGCCGAGGGGTTCCGGCGGATCACGCCCTTCCCCGATCGGCCGGACGTGCTCAGCCGCTACCGGGTGCGGATGATCGCCGACAAGGCGCGCTATCCGATCCTGCTGTCGAACGGCGATCCGGTCGGCGCCGGCGACCTGCCGGACGGCAAGCATTGGGCGGAGTGGGACGATCCCTTCCCCAAGCCCTGCTACCTCTTCGCTCTGGTGGCGGGCGACCTCGCCGCCAATCGCGACGCCTTCGTCACCCGCTCGGGCCGCCGCATCGATCTCGGCATCTGGGTGCGCGAGCCGGACCTGCCGAAGACCGAGCATGCCATGGCGGCGCTGAAGGCGGCGATGAAATGGGACGAGGATGTGTACGGCCGCGAATACGATCTGTCGGTGTTCAACATCGTCGCCGTCGCCGATTTCAACTTCGGCGCGATGGAGAATAAGGGCCTTAACATCTTCAACTCGCGCTATATCCTCGCCGATCCGGAGACGGCGACCGACGCCGATTATGACGGCGTCGCCGGCGTCGTCGCCCATGAATATTTCCACAATTGGTCGGGCAACAGGGTCACCTGCCGCGACTGGTTCCAGCTGTCGCTCAAGGAGGGCTTCACCGTCTTTCGCGACCAGAATTTCTCGGCCGACATGGGCTCGGCCGCGGTCAAGCGGATCGAGGACGTGCGGGCATTGCGGGCCGCGCAATTCCCCGAGGATGCGGGGCCGCTCGCCCATCCGGTACGGCCGGAATCCTATATCGAGATCGCCAATTTCTACACCGCGACGGTCTACAACAAGGGCGCCGAGCTGATCCGGATGATGCGCACCATGCTCGGCCCGGAGCGGTTCCGCGCCGGCGCCGACCTCTATTTCGAGCGGCATGACGGCCAGGCGGTGACCTGCGAGGATTTCGTCAAGGCAATGGAGGATGCGAGCGGCGCGGACCTCTCCCATTTCCGCCTCTGGTACGGCCAGGCGGGAACGCCGCGGGTGCGGGCCGAGCTTGCGGAAGACGGGACGCTGCGGCTTGCCCAGCAGGTGCCGGAAATGCCTGTCCTGAGCGCCGCCGAAGGGCCGGGGCAGGAGGCCAAAAAGCCGATGCCGGTGCCCCTCTCCCTCGCTTTGTTCGGCGCGGAGAGCGGCCGCAAGCTCGACGAAAGGCTGGTGGTGCTGGACGAGGCGGCGCGGGAGCTGAAGCTCGATCCGCAGGGCGAGCGGCCGATCCTGTCGATCAATCGCGGCTTCTCGGCGCCGGTCATCGTCACCACCAACCGCAGTGCCGAGGACCTCGCCTTCCTGTCGGCGCGGGACGACGATCCCTTCGCCCGTTACGAGGCGATGCAGCAGTTGATGCTCGACACCCTGCTCGCTGCGATCAGCGGCGGCGCGGCCGAGCACGAGCGGGTGATCGAGGCGGTGCGGCATACGCTCGCCGACGAAGCGCTCGATCCGGCCTTCGTCGCCGAGGCGGTGATGCTGCCGAGCGAGGCGTTCATCGGCGACCATCTGGCGGCGGTCGATCCGGAGGCGGTGCACGACGCCCGCGACGCGCTACGGGCCGGGCTCGGCCGGGCGCTGGAGGCGCAGTGGCGGGGCGCCTATGCGCGGACCGCCGCCAATCGCTACGAATATTCGCCGGCGGCCAAGGGCGCCCGGCGACTGCGGACGGTGGCGCTCAACTATCTGCTCGCCGCGGGCGCCGCGGATGCGCCGGCCATGGCGCGGCGGCAGCATGACGAAGCCGACAACATGACCGACCGGCAGGGCGCGCTGGCGGCGCTGGCGAGCAGCGACGCGCCGGAGCGGCCGGGGGCGCTCGCCGCCTTCCACGCGCGCTACAGGGACGACGCCCTGGTGCTCGACAAATGGTTCATGGTGCAGGCGCTGTCGGCCCGCGACGACACCGCCGAAGCGGTCGAGGCGCTGGCGCGGCACCCCGATTTCACCTTCGCCAATCCCAACCGGATGCGCGCTTTGGTCGGCGCCTTCGCCGCCAACCAGCGCGCCTTCCACCACGCTTCGGGCCGCGGCTACCGCTTCCTCGCCGACATGATCCTCGCCGTCGACCGGCTCAACCCGCAGACCGCGGCGCGGCTGGTGCCGCCGCTTGGCCGCTGGCGCCGCTTCGGGCCCGAGCGGCAGGCGCTGATGAAGGCGGAGCTGGAACGAATCGTCGCCACGCCGGGCCTGTCCAAGGACGTGTTCGAGCAGGCGAGCAAGAGCTTGGCATGAGGCGGGCGCGCACCGCCGCTTTTGCCGTCTTCGGGGCGATGGCGCTATCCGCGTGCGGCGGCCCGGCGCCGGTGGTGCCGGGCAGCCCGGTCTCGCTCGAATTGCAGCGCCGGCTGCAGATCAGCGACAATGCGGCGCGCCAGCTCGCCTTCAGCCCCGACGGCAGCCTGCTCGCGGCCAGCGCCGCCAACGGCACGATCCTGCTCTGGCCGACGCACGAACGGGCGAAGCCGCGGCGGCTGGTGCAGGAGGGCGGCGTCACCTCGCTGGCCTTCTCCGGCGACGGCAGGCTGCTGGCGAGCGGCGGCTATGACGGCACCGTCCGGCTGTGGCGGGTGGCGGACGGGGCGATGCTGCGCCGGCTCGGCAAGGAGGGCGGCGGCACCGTCTGGACCGTCGACGTCTCCCGCGACGGCACCCGCATCGCCAGCAGCGGCGAGGACAAGCTCGTCCATCTGTGGCGGACGGCGGACGGCGCCCAGCTCGCGGCGCTGAAGGGGCACCGGCTCAACGTCTGGGAGGTGCGCTTCACCCCGGACGGCACCAGGCTGGTCAGCAGCAGCTTCGATCACGACATCAGGATCTGGGACGGCGCCACCGGCAAGCCGCTGCGCACGCTCTCCGGCCATGAAGAGGCGGCGGTGGGGCTGGCAATCTCCCCCGACGGCACGACGATCGGCAGCGGCAGCGACGATTCGACGGTGCGGCTGTGGCGGCTGGCGGACGGCCGGCCGCTGCGGAGGATGGCGGCGGGCAACCATGCCTATTCGGTCGCCTTCAGCCCCGACGGGAGGATGCTGGCGAGCGGAGGCCGCGCCCGCGGCGATGTCGGCACCTTCTGGCACCAGCTCACCGGCGGCGGCGCGGCCGGCCAATCGGTTCGCCTCTGGCGCGTCGCCGACGGCGCCCTGCTGGCGGCGGCGTCCCAGCCCGAGGACGTGATGGCCGTCGCCTTCAGCCCCGACGGCGGCTGGCTGGCGACGGCCTCGGAGGACGGCACGGCAACGCTCTGGCGCGTGCGGCGGCGGTAGCGACCCAATCCACCCCCTCACCGTTCGGGCTGAGCTTGTCGAAGCCCTCCCTTATTCTTTCTTGCTCCGCGCGAGCTGGCTGATGAGTTTCCAGTCTCCCCGGATCAGCGCCAGCTTTTTGGCCTTGCTCCATCCCTTGATCTGCCGTTCCGCCGCGAGGGCTTCGTAGCGGCTTGGGAA
This sequence comes from Alphaproteobacteria bacterium, assembly GCA_028293025.1. Classification (GTDB taxonomy): domain Bacteria; phylum Pseudomonadota; class Alphaproteobacteria; order Sphingomonadales; family Sphingomonadaceae; genus Allosphingosinicella. Next base: position 4,126 of record JAQGLF010000096.1, on the reverse strand, counting down.
TTCGTCGCTCCAGACCAGCTTCACTGGCAAGCGTGTGGACGTGTAGCCGCCGAATTCGCCAGACAAGTGCGTGGCGATCCGCACGTCCAGATCATCCGTATGGCCGACGTAGAAGCTTTGGTCGGCGCAATGCAGCATGTACGCCCAGAAGCTCATCGGTTCTGAAAAGAACAGAAAGGGAGGGCTTCGACAAGCTCAGCCCGAACGGGTGGGGCCTAGTCTAAGACCTTGCCTACCCCACCCAGCCCGCGACATCCGCCGCGACCTGGTTGGCCGCCTGGTTGAGCGCTTGCGCCGCCCCCGCGGGGTCGGTGGTGGCGGGGACGTGGGCTTCGAAGCGGCGGGTTTCGATGCGGTCGGGGCCGCGGGCCATCGCGGCGTCGTAGATCACCACCGCCTCATTCGTGTCGGCGACGAGGCCGAAGCTCTGCAGCGTCCCGCTGAGCCGCACGCCCGGATCGAGCGTGAACTGGCTCGGATCGAGGACGATGCGGCCGCGCGCGGCGATCGTGTCCGAAAGCAGGCGGGCGAAGAGGGCGTTCGGTGCCTCGACCCATGACGCATTGGGCAGATAGGCGACCTGGTTGGCGCCGGTGCGGACCGGGACGCGGGTGGTGCGCAGCTCCTGCGGCACCACCGGCACGACGACGGTGATCGCCTGGCTCGCCGGACCGCTGCGCGGCGCCGAGGCGGCCGGGCCCGCGGCCGAGGTCAGGCGCAGGAAGAAGGGCGGCGGCTTGGCGCCGAAGCTGAGGCAGGCCGATAGGCAGAGCGCCAGTGGCAAAGCGAGGAGCGTCTTGCTGAGCTTCATTTCTTCCTCGGCTTGTAGTCGGGCAGCTTCTCGCCGCCGATGATGCCGCCGGCGCCGTTCTGGTTGAAGCGCTGGGCGACGGCGTTCAGCGAATCGGACATCTGCCGCAGGTCGCGGACCAGCTGGCCGACCTCGGGGATGGTCTGCTTCGAGAAGGCCTGGAGGCCCGGCCGGGCGTCGCCGATCGCGGCGTTCAGATTGTTCATGCTGGTATTGGCCGACTGGACGGTGCGGCGGAGGTCGGCGATCAGCGGCTTCGCGTCGTGCGAGAGGACGTCGTTGGTGGTGTCGGCGAGCTTGCCGAACCTTTCGGTGGCGTCGCCCGCCTGGCGGATGGCGATGCGCGCGTCGGCCATGGTCGCGGCGATCTCGTCCGAGCGGTCGGCGAGGTTCTTGCTGATCGTCTTCACATTCTCGAGGATGGCGGCGATCGAATTCTGGTTCTTGTCGGAGAGCAATTCGGTCAGCTTCAGCGTCAGGGTCGAGACGCGGTTGAGCAGCTCCGGAGCGCTGTTGAGCAGGGCGCCGAGGCCGCCCGCCTTGGTCGGGATGACCGGCACGCCATAAGGACAGCGTGGGCTCGGTTCCTCCGGACAGCTCATCTCGGTGGTGCCGGTCAGGCGGCGGCGTTCACGCTCGGGCGGGTCGAGCTGGATCTGCGAGACGCCGGTGAAGCCGACGCCCTTCACCGTCGCGGTGGTGCCGACGAGGACCGGCGTCGTCCTGCTGACGGTGATGCGGACGCGGACCAATTCGGGCGTCTGCGGCTGGAGGCTGATCGATTCGACCTGGCCGACGGGCACGCCCGAAAAGGTGACCGAGCTGCCCTTGGCGAGGCCGTCCACCGCATCGGCGAAGAAGACGTCGAAGCGCTTGTCCTGGTCGCCGCCGGCATTGGAGAGCCAGACGAGGAAGATGATCACCGCGGCGAGCAGCCCCAGCACGACGCCGCCGACGAGGATATGGTTCGACCTGGTCTCCATCAGCGCTCAGCGTCCCCCGTGCCGGCGTTCGCCGCCGCTTCGTTCTCGGCGGCCTCGTTGGCCTCCTCGGCCGCGCGTCCGCGCGGCCCCCGGAAATATTCCTGTATCCATTCGTGGTCCAAAGCCAGTAATTCCGGAATCGTTCCAACCGCCACCACCTTATGGTCGGCGAGCACCGCGACTCGGTCGCAGATCGAATAGAGCGTGTCGAGATCGTGGGTGATCAGGAAGACGGTGAGGCCGAGCCGTTTGGAGAGGTCGCGGATCAGCTGGTCGAAGGCGGCGGCGCCGATCGGATCGAGGCCGGCGGTCGGCTCGTCGAGGAAAAGCAATTCGGGATCCAGCGACAAGGCGCGGGCGATGCCGGCCCGCTTGCGCATGCCGCCGGAGAGCTCGGCCGGATATTTGGGCGCGGCGTCGGGAGGAAGGCCGACCATCACGATCTTGTAGGCCGCGATCTCGTCGAGCAATTTCTCCGAAAGGCGCGGATAGAATTCGCGCAGCGGCACCTGGACGTTCTCGGCGAGGGTCAGGGTCGAGAACAAGGCGGCGCCCTGGAAGAGGATGCCCCAGCGCTTGCGGATCGGCTGCAGCTCGGAATCGCCGCGGCCGATCACCGGCTGGCCGAAGACGGTGATCTCGCCCGCGTCCGGCGTCTGCAGGCCGATGATCGAGCGCATCAGCACCGACTTGCCGGTGCCCGAGCCGCCGACGACGCCGAGGATCTCACCCTGGCGCACGTCGAGGTCGACGCCGTCATGGATGACCTGGTCGCCGAAGCTGTTGCGCAGGCCGCGCACCGAGATGACGATCTCCGGCTCGGCATCCGGCTTCGGATCGCGGCTTGGGGCGGGGGCGGTGCTCACAGCCAGCCCACTTCGGTGAAGAAGACGGCGAAGAAGGCGTCGAGGACGATGACGAGGAAGATCGCCTGGACGACGGCGGCGGTTGTCCTGAGGCCGACCTCCTCCGCATTGGACTCGACCTGCATGCCCTGGAAGCAGCCCGCCATGCCGATGATCAGGCCGAAGACCGGCGCCTTGACCAGCAGCTGCCAGACGTCGGTGAGCGGCACCACCTCGCGGATCCGCTGGATGAAGGTGATCGGCGGGATGCCGAGGCTGATCCAGCAGAAGATGCCGCCGCCGAGGATCGCCGCCAGCCCCGAATAGAAGCCGAGCAGCGGCATCAGCAGCACGGTCGAGAGGACGCGCGGCAGCACCAGCGCCTCCATCGGCGAGACGCCGATAGTGCGCATCGCGTCGACCTCCTCGGCGAGCTTCATCGAGCCCAATTGGGCGGCGAAGGAGGAGCCCGAGCGGCCGGCGACCATGATCGCCGTCATCAGCACGCCCAGCTCCTTGATCGAGGAGCGGCCGATCAGATTGACCGTGAACACTTCGGCGCCGAACTGGCGGAGCTGGACCGCGCCCTGCTGGGCGATGACGATGCCGACCAGGAAGCTCATCAGCCCGACGATGCCGAGCGCGTGGACGCCGACCACCTCGAAGCGCTGGACGACGGCGTTGATGCGGAAGCGGCGGGGATGGCCGGCCACCTTCCAGAAGGTGATGAGGAGGGCGCCGAAGAAGCCGAGCAGGCCGAGCATCGTCTGCCCCGCCATCACCGTCGCGGTGCCGACCTGGTCGAGCACGCGCTGCATCGGCGGCGCCGGGTCGGGCCGGACCTTGACCGGCTGGTCGGCCTCCTCGACCTGGTGGAGCAGCACCTTCTGGTCCTCGCTCGCGCCGACGATCTCGCCGCCGCGGTCGCGGGCGGTGCGGTGGACGAGCCAGGCGCCGATCGTGTCCATCCGCTCGACGCCGGCCAGATCGAGCAGGAAGCCCTTGCCCTTGAGCCGGTCGAGCCGCGTCGGCAGCACGCCGAGCCGCGGCAGCGTCAGATCGCCCTCGAAATGGAGCACGCGCCGGCCGTCTTCGACGGCATCCCTGAACCTGGCGACCGTGCTCATTCGGGCGACATGCTTCAATTCACTCCTGCGGGCAAGCTGGACAGCTAGAAGTCTTGGGGTCCAAGCCTGGTTCCCGCAACGAGCGAGATCGTCCGGAGAGGTGCGCCGGGCAGGAGCGCGGCGCAGGCCGTAGTGGGACTACGGACAAGCCGCGCGACGCTTCCGGCGCGCCTCTCCGGGCGACCCCCTTCGGGGGCGGGCGCATTTTGGCCGGTGGCGGCGTCGCTCGTCGGGCGCGATGTCTTGACATCGCGCCCCTCCTCGCTCCTACCCACCGGCCAAAATGCGCTCCGTCACGCCGCTGCGGGGATTGGGTTTGGACCCTAGGGCCTTGGCGTGCCGTTTCACCGCGCCGGAGAA
>JAQGLF010000059.1 GCA_028293025.1 Alphaproteobacteria bacterium | reverse complement strand
GAAACCGACGTCCTCATCATCGGCGCGGGCCATAACGGCCTCGTCTGCGCTTATTACCTCGCGGCCAAGGGGCTGAAGGTGACGATGCTGGAGCGGCGCTCCGTCGTCGGCGGCGCGGCGGTGACCGAGGAATTCCACCCCGGCTTCCGCAATTCGACGGCCAGCTACACGATCAGCCTGCTCAACCCGAAGGTGATCGAGGACATGCGGCTCTACGCGCACGGCCTCGAGGTCGTGCTGCGCAAGATCGACAATTTCCTGCCCACGCTCGGCCCCGATCACCTCCTTTCCGGGCGCGGCGGCCTCACCCGCCGCGAGATCGCGCGCCATTCGGCGAGGGATGCCGAGGGCTATGACGCTTATTCGAAAGCGCTGGAATCGGTGGTCGGGATCCTCAAGCAATGGATCCTGCGCGCGCCGCCCAATGCCGGCGGCGGGCTGGCGGACGTGTTCGCAGCGCTGAAGCTCGGCAACAGCGTCCGCGGCATGGACGCGGAGGAGCAAAGGAACCTCTTCGACTTCTTCACCAAGTCCGCCGGCGACATCCTCGACCGCAGTTTCGAGACGGACATCGTCAAGGCCCTGTTCGGCTTCGACGCCGTGGTCGGCAATTATGCCAGCCCCTATGATTCAGGCTCGGCCTATGTCCTCCTCCACCATCTGTTCGGCGAGGCGGCGGGCGTGGCCGGCGCCTGGGGCCATGCGATCGGCGGCATGGGCGCGATCACTCAGGCGATGGCAAAGGCCTGCCGCGAAAAGGGCGTCGAGATCGTCCTCGACGCGCCGGTCGAGGAGATCATCGTCGAGCGCGGCCGCGCCGCGGGCGCCGTGGCGGGCGGCCGGGCTTACCGGGCAAAGGCGGTGGCGGCGAACGTCAACCCAAAACACTTGTTCGCGGAGCTGCTCCCGCCGGACGCCGTCTCGCCCGACGTGTCGCGGCGCATGGGCGCTTGGTCGGCCGAATCGGCGACCTTTCGGATCAACGTCGCTTTGTCCGAGCTGCCGTGCTTCACCAGCCTGCCCGAGCCCGGCGACCATCTCACCGCCGGCATCATCGTCGCGCCCTCGCTCGGCTACATGGACCGTGCGTATACGAGCGCGCGGACAGGCCCCTGGGCGGCCGAGCCGATCGTCGAGATGCTGATCCCTTCGACCCTCGACGACAGCCTGGCGCCGCCGGGGCAGCATGTCGCCAGCCTGTTCTGCCAGCATTTCCCCTATGAGGTGGAGGGCGGCTGGGAGAAACGCGTCGACGAGGCCGCCGACCATGTCATCGCCCATGTCGACCGCTACGCGCCCGGCTTCAAAGCCTCGGTGATCGGCCGCCTCGCTTTGTCGCCCTGGCATCTCGAGCAGCGCTTCGGCATCCCGCGCGGCGACATCTTCCACGGCAAGATGGGGCTCGACCAGCTCTTCTCCGCCCGGCCGATGCTCGGCCATGCCGATTACCGCATGCCGCTCCCGGGCCTCTACCTTTGCGGCTCGGGCGCCCATCCCGGCGGCGGCGTCACCGGGGCGCCTGGCCACAATGCCGCCCAGGCGATCCTCGCCGACCGCCGCAAGCTCATGCGCGCGGCCTGAACAAAGCGAGCAGCAGCGCGAGGAAGGCGAAGGCGCCTCCCGCGATGAAGGTCGCCGAGGGCCCCGCCCAATCCCAGAGCAACCCCGCGAGAAGGCTTGCGAAGAGCAAAGCGACACCGCCGGCCAGGTTGAACAGGCCGAAGGCGGAGCCGCGCACCCGCGCCGGCGCCGCATCGGCGACGAGCTTCGCCATCAGCCCCTGGGTCAGCGCCATATGGGCACCCCAGAGCAGGATGCCGGCGAAGATCGTCGTCAGCCCCGCTCCCCAGGCGAGCAGGGCGTCGGCCGCGATCAGCACGGCCAGCCCCCAGAGCAGCAGCTCGCGCGCCGGCCGCCGGTCGGCGAGCGCGCCGGCGGGATAGGCGCCGAGCGCATAGACCAGGTTCATCGCCACCAGCACCAGAGGCGCGAGGGCGAGCGAGAGGCCCAAACCGGTCGCGCGCAGGATCAGGAAAGCCTCGCTGAACCGGGCGAGGGTGAAGACGATTCCGATCGCAACGATGCCCCAGAAGGGCCGGCCCAGCGCCTTCAAATCGGCGAAGCGGACGGGCGGCGGCGGGTCGCCGGCGGGCTTCGGCGCGTCCTCCACGCCGGCGGCGGCGCAGAGGACGCAAAGGATGGCGGGCACCAAAGCCACCCAGAACACCGCGCGCATATCGTTGGCGAAGAGGAACATCAAAGCCACCGCCAGCAGCGGCCCGGCGAAGCCGCCGACCGTGTCCATCGCCTGCCTGAGGCCGAAGGCGCGGCCCCGCATCTCCGCCGGCGTCACGTCGGCGATGAGCGCGTCGCGCGGCGCCCCGCGCAGGCCCTTGCCGATCCGGTCGGCGAAGCGGGCGGCGAGGACCAGGCCAATGCCGCTCGCCAGCGGGAAGAGCGGCTTCGACAAAGCGGCTAGGCCGTAGCCGAGCAGGATCAGCGGCTTGCGCCGGCCCATCCGGTCCGACAGCCAGCCGGAAAAGACCTTGGAGATGGACGCCGTCGCCTCGGCGATGCCGTCGAGGGCGCCGACCGTGGCCACGCTTGCGCCCAGGGTCACCGTCAGGAACAGCGGCAGGAGCGCGTGGATCGTCTCCGACGAGAGGTCCATGAACAGGCTGACGAAACCGAGCGCCCAGACCGTCCGCGGCATCTTCGCCCGCTCCCGCACCGCCATCCGCGCCGCCTCTTTCCTCATGGTTGAACCGCCTTGTTCCCCGGCGTAGGCCGGGGCCCAGCCAAGGCACAAGCCTGCGCCCCGGCATTCGTCGGGGAGCAACAGGAGAGTCCATGAAGACGAGAGCCGCGATCGCGGTCGCGCCCAACCGGCCGCTCGAAATCCACGAGGTCGAGCTCGACGGCCCCCGCGCCGGCGAGGTGCTGGTCGAGATCATGGCGACCGGCATTTGCCACACCGACGCCTACACGCTCGAAGGCAAGGATTCGGAAGGCATCTTCCCCTCGATCCTCGGCCATGAAGGCGCGGGCATCGTCCGGGACGTCGGCGAAGGCGTCGCCTCGGTGAAGCCGGGCGACCATGTCATCCCGCTCTACACGCCCGAATGCCGCCAGTGTAAATCCTGCCTCAGCCGCAAGACCAACCTCTGCACCGCGATCCGCGCGACCCAGGGCAAAGGAGTGATGCCCGACGGCACCAGCCGCTTCCGCCTCGGGAGCGAGACCATCCATCATTATATGGGCTGCTCGACCTTCTCGAACTTCACGGTGATGCCCGAGATCGCGGTCGCGAAGGTCCGCGAGGACGCGCCATTCGACAAGATCTGCTATATCGGCTGCGGCGTCACCACCGGCGTCGGCGCGGTGATCTGGACGGCCGGCGTCGAGCCCGGCGCCAGCGTCGTCGTCTTCGGCCTCGGCGGCATCGGCCTCAACGTCATGCAGGGCGCCAAGCTGGTCGGCGCGGCACGGATCGTCGGCATCGACGTGAACCCGGCCAAGCGCGCCATGGCCGAAGCTTTCGGCATGACCGACTTCATCAACCCGGCCGAGATCGGCGCCGGCAAAGTGGTGGAGGCGATCGTCGACATCACCGGCGGCGGCGCCGATTACAGCTTCGACTGCACCGGCAATACCGACGTGATGCGCCAAGCGCTCGAATGCTGCCATCGCGGCTGGGGCGTCTCGACCATCATCGGCGTCGCCGAGGCGGGCCGCGAGATTGCGACGAGGCCGTTCCAGCTCGTCACCGGACGGGTCTGGAAAGGCTCGGCTTTCGGCGGCGCCCGCGGCCGCACCGACGTGCCTCGGATCGTCGACTGGTATATGGACGGAAGGATCGCGATCGACCCTTTGATCACCCATACGATGCCGCTCGAGGACATCAACAAGGCCTTCGACCTGATGCATGCCGGCGAGAGCATCCGCTCCGTGGTGGTCTATTAATCTGTGTCCGGAGGAACATGACCTTAGAGACTGTCTCCACGGCCAAATCCTTCGGAGGCACCCAAGGCGTCTACCGGCATGCCAGCCGCGAGACGGGGACCGACATGAACTTCGCCGTCTATCTGCCGCCGCAGGCCGCGGGCGGCGCGAAGTTGCCCGTGCTGTACTATCTGTCCGGCCTCACCTGCAGCCATGCCAATGTGATGGAGAAAGGCGGCTATCAGCGCGTCTGCGCCGAGCAGGGGCTGGTCTTCGTCGCGCCCGACACCAGCCCGCGCGGGCCGGACGTGCCCGACGATCCGGCCTATGATTTCGGCCAGGGCGCGGGCTTCTACGTCGACGCGACGGAAGAACCTTACGCAAAGAACTATCGCATGTTCAGCTATGTAACGGCCGAGCTTCCCGCGCTGCTGGAAGAGCATTTCCCCGTCGACTCCGACCGCCAGTCGATCATGGGCCATTCGATGGGCGGCCATGGCGCCCTCACGGTCGCGCTGCGGCAGCCCGGCCGTTACCGCAGCGTCTCCGCCTTCGCCCCGATCGTCGCGCCCTCCCGGGTGCCGTGGGGCCAGAAGGCGCTCGGCCGCTATCTGGGTTCCGACCAGGCGCGGTGGCGCGCCGCGGATGCCGTGGCATTGATCGAGGACGGCGCCCGCGTCCCCGAAATTCTTGTCGATCAGGGCACTTCCGACAGCTTCCTCGAAAGCGAGTTGAAGCCGGAGCTGCTCGAAGCCGCCTGCCGCGACGCGGGCATCGCCCTCACATTGCGGATGCAGGAGGGCTACGACCACAGCTACTTCTTCATCTCGACCTTCATCGAGGACCATCTGCGCTGGCATTGGCAGCGGCTGCAGTCATGACGTCACCGCTCCTCCAGATCATGATCGACGCCGCGCTCGCGGCGGGCGAGGAGATCGAGCGCCTCTACATCGAGGGCTGCGATGCGGAGGAGAAGCTCGACGGCTCCCCCGTCACCATCGCCGACCGCCATGCCGAGCTCATCATCCTCGAGCGCCTGACCCGCGCCTTTCCCGACATTCCGATCCTCGCCGAGGAGGAGGCCTGCGCCGGCCGCATTCCCGAGCTCGGCACTCGTTTCTTCTGCGTCGATCCGCTCGACGGCACCAAGGGCTTCGTCGCCCGCACCGGCGAATTCACCGTCAACATCGCCCTGGTCGAGCGCGGGGCGCCGGTCGCCGGCGTGATCTACGCCCCGGATCCGAAGCTGCTTTATTACGGCGCCCGGGACGAAGGCGCCTTCCGAGGCGCAAGCGGCGGCGAGGCGGAGCCGATCCGCGCCCGTCCCCATCCCGCCGGGGGCCTGATCGGCGTCGGCAGCCGCAACCATCACGCCGCCGGGACGGAGGAGCGCAACACCGGACTCGGCATCGCCGACTATCTCCGGTCCGGCTCCTCGCTCAAATTCTGCCGGCTCGCCGAAGGCGCGGCCGACGTCTATCCCCGCTACGGCCGGACGATGGAATGGGATACGGCGGCCGGCCAGGCGATCCTCGAGGCGGCCGGCGGCCGGGTGCTCGCGCTCGGCACCGAGGGGGACGAGGAAGGGCCGCTGTCCTACGGCAAGACGGAGGCCGGCTTCGCCAACCCGTCCTTCATCGCCTGGGGCGCGCCGGCCGGCTGAAAGCGCGCCGCGGCGTTCAGCCGAAGACGCGCTTGAAGCTGAGCGCGGGGATGATGTGCTTGTTGCGCATCCGATATTCGAACAGGCTCGCATCGGCCGTCCGCCGGTCCGGGAAGAAGAAGGTTCGGCCGCGAAAGGCCGGCACGCCCGTGGCATTGTCGAGCGAGACGGTGAAGGTCGTCTTCTTGTCCGGCCGGTATTCGGCGAACGCGTTGATATAGGGCATGCCGCTCCAGTTCCGGTCGCGCTCGTCGAGGCGGTAGAAGGTCACCGCACTGTTGCCGCTCGCCTCGACGCCCCAGGCGAACTTGCCGAGATCCTGACGGAAATTGACGTCGAAGACGAAGGCCGAACTGCCGGAGAAGCGCCTTTGCCGGTGCGTATAGGGGTCGTCGACGGCAGTGGAGACATAGGAGCCGTAGACGGTCAGCCGGCCGCCTTTGACTCCGAACCTGGCGAGGGGGGCATCGACCGTGCTCCGCAACAGGAAGACCTTGCCGTCGCCGAGATTGCCGGGCGCGTCGAACCCTTCCGGCGTCGGTACCCGGTCCTGGACCAGGGAGATGCGGTTGACGCCGGCCTCCAGCTTGATCAGCCCGTCATGCAGGATCGGATGCTCGAGCGTCGCCAGCAGCTCCCAGGCCCGCTGCGGCACCAGTTCAGCATTGCCGCCATTGACCCGGTTGTTGGTGAGCTCGGCGGTGCTGATGAAATCCTCGAACTGGAGCTGGGCGACAGTGCGCGCAATCGACAGCTGGGCGTGCCAGCCGCCCGGCGGGCGCCAGTCGAGGCTCGCTTTCGGCTTCAGGAATTTCAGCACCCGCTCGGCATGGGCGTCGCCGGCGACGGTCAGGCGCGACGCCTCGTAGGTAAGGCCGAGGTCCAGCCGCAGCCTTTTGGTGAGCGGCCGGCCGGCATTGACGAAGGCCTCGCCGCGGGCTTCCTTCACCACCGCCTGGTCGACCGGCAGGTCGATCCGCGTCCGGCCGCCGGCATCGTCGAGCAGGAACAGATTGACGTTGCTGCCGAGCCGGTTGAGCACGCCTTCGGCCCCGGTCTCGACCGACCAGCCGAGCAGTTTCGAGCGGCTCCAGACCAGCCGCAGCAAGGTCTCGTCGCGCGCGTCCCGCAAATCCTGCTCGACGCCGCCGACGATTTCGCCCCGGATGCGGTTCAGCGACAGGTCGACATTGTGCCGGCGCCGGCGGGTGGCGAGGCCGATCAGCTTGATGCCGCCGCCGAGCAGCGGCCGGGCGACGTCGCCGCCCAGTTCCCAATTGCGCTGGTGGTAGCGTTCGGTCAGCCGGTCGTCGCGGACCGGTCCGGCTTCGGGAAACAGGTCGTTGCTTTGGGTCAGCGACAGGCGGTCGAAGGCGCCGCGGAAATTGAGGTGGGCGGTGCGGTTGTCGCCGTCGGCATATTCCCAGGAGCCGGAGACGGCGGCGTTCGGCTCCTCGATCCGGTTGACCTTGCGCCGATATTCGAGCAGCTGGCCGCCGGGCAGCTCGGTCAGCCGGTCATAGCCTTCCTCGGACGTGTAATTGTTGTTGAAGGCGATCGCCGCGTTGAAGCTCGATTTGCCGCGCCGGACCAGGGCCGAGACGCTCCCTTCGGGATAGAGCTTGCCGGTGAACGACCGCCGCAACGTACCGGTGGCGGTGCCGGCGAGGCCGCCGGCGGAGACCAGGACGAGGTTCAGCACCTGCGCCTTGCCCGCATATTCCGAGCCGAAGAGATCGCCCGGTCCGATTTCCACCCGCGCCACCCGGCTGGCGGGGATGCGGGCGAGGATGGTCTGGAGCGTATCGGTCTTCGAGCTCGGCCGCTGGCCGTTGATGACGACGTTGCCGGCCGCCTGGCCGAAGCCGCGAATTTCGGTATCGCCGACGTTGAGCGAGAAGCCGGGAACGCGCTGGACGATCTCGAGCGCGTTGGAGGGCGAGAAGGTCCTGAAGAAGGCCGCTTCGTAGACGGTGCGGCCGCCCGGCCCCTGCGTCTGGGCCGCCGCCGCCGCGGACCAGACCATGGCGGCAGCCGCCGCCGCAAGACGCAGGTTCCTGAACACGCAAAGTCCCTTCGCTTCCGTCCAGGTTTGTCGTGCAAGAAACCTGCCAGCCCGCGATGGAGACCGGCATGCCATCATTGTGGCGGGGATTGTCCGGCGGCGGACAATCCCCTGTCCGCTGGCGGACAGTCAGAGCGTCAGGCGGAGGGGGACAGGTTGGCCACGCCGCAAAGCAAGGTGCAGCGCAGGCCCTCAGACGTCCAGTCCCGGAACATCTCAGCGCCGAGCTGTCGCACGGCGCCGGCGATGACGGCGGTGCCGGTGCCCTTATGGGCCGGTTCGGAAGACGGGGGGCCGCCGGTTTCCTGCCAGACGAACATCATCGTGCCGTTTTCGTCGACATCCCAACGCACGCCGACTTCGCCGGCGCGCGCCGACAGCGCGCCATATTTCACCGCATTGGTCCCCAGCTCATGAAGCACCATGCCGAGCGATTGCGCGCTTGCGGGGCGAAGCTCGATCGGCGGCCCGGCGATGGCGAACCGGCCGTCGGTGAAGGCGTGGAGCTCTTCCTCGACCAGGGTCCGCAGGTCGACCGCGGTCCATCGGCCCTCGGCGATGAGGCTGTTGGCCCGCGCGAGCGAGGCGAACCGGCCCTCCACCGCCGAGCGATATTCGTCGAGCGTCTCCGCCTTGGTGAGCCGCAGCACGCCCTGCATCACCGCGAGCAGGTTGTTGGCCCGATGATCGAGCTCGCGCGTCATCAGCGCCAGCCGCGTCTGGGCTTCCTTCTGCTCGCTGATGTCGACGAGCATGTTGACCGCGCCGATCAGCTCCCCGGCCTCGTCGAAGATCGGCGTCGGATAGGGAAGGAAGGCGATGCGGCTGCCGTCCGGCCGCTCCGCAACCGCTTCGACGCCGCGCACCGGGCGGCGCTCCTTGAGCGCCGCCGCCATCGGGCATTGGTCGTGCGGAAGCCGTTCGCCCTGCACCGTGTAAAGCTTCCAGGTGACGCACCATTGGTCGTCGCCGAGAACCGGCGTGCGGCCGGAGAAGGCGATGCAGGCCTGGTTGAAATAGGTGATCCGCCCCTCGGTGTCGGTCGTGTAGATGGCGGCCGGGAGGTCTTCGAGAATGTCGCGGTAGTTCACCTCCCGGCGTCGAAAGGCATCGACCGCTTTGTGCAGGATCTGGATCGTCGCCGTGCCGGCTGCGCTGTCGCTCAACCTTCTTCTCCCCCGGATCGCCGTCTCCGCCGAGCGGTTTCGCCGCAAGCAGGCCTAACCTCCATCAAGCTGGATCGTTCCGGCCGCCTGGAAAAAGTCAGGCATCGTGGCCTCGACGCCTCATCAGATGATCGGGTGACGCTCCCAATTGGGCCGGTCGGCGCGCTTGCAGAGCGTGGCGTTGAGGCGCCGCACCGCGTCGCTGCCGGTCCGCTCGAACAGGAACGGCAGGAAGGCGTGGACGAGACAAGCGAGGCCGCCGCCGATCATGCGGAAGCCGAAGGTCGCCGCCTCGCCGCAATGCTTGCCGTAACTTTCGCCAGCCTCGTCGAGGTGGCGCAGGAGGGGATTGTGGGTCATGGCCCACAATAGCCCGGCCGCGGGCCGGTCGACAATGCCCTCAGCAGGGCAGCTCGACCGATTGCCTGTGGTTGAAGACGTCGCGCGGATCCCAGGCCGCCTTGACCCGCTGGAGGCGGGGATAATTGCCCTGATAATAGAGGTGCTGCCAATCCTCGAGGTCGACGTCGGGATAGTTGACGTAGCAGCCGTCCATGATCCCGTCGGGTACCGGCCCGGCCGCGCCGTACATCGCCTCGTAGAAGCCGCGGATCCAGGCGAGGTTCTTCGCCGTGTAGGCCTCGTCCGTCCAATAGGCCAGATATTGAAGCTTCATGATCGAGCATCGCTGCG
>JAQGLF010000058.1 GCA_028293025.1 Alphaproteobacteria bacterium | reverse complement strand
CGCCAGGCGCCGCTCCTCGCGGCGCTCTCACCGGCGCCGCGGGCGCCGGCCTCGGCGCAGATCGACAATCGCGTCACGCCGGCCCAGCGCAGCTTCGCGGCAGCCTGGCAGCCGCCGGCGCTCCCCTCCTTCCTCAATGCGCGCCTGGTCCCGAATGCGGGCGCCTACAAGCCGGCGCCGTCCATCCCGGGCTATGCGCTGCCGCGGACCGGCAACCCCTTTCGCGCGGCCGCGCAGAATGCGCCGCTCCTGCCGGACTTCGGCTCGCCCTTCGCGGGCGCTCCGGGCGCGCCGGCTGGGGGACCGATCGGGCTCGGCGGAGGGGCGACCTATGCCGCGCCGACGGCGGCGCAGCAGCCCTATGACGATTCGCTCTACGCCTCCTTCCTCCGCACGATCTCCCCCGGGAGCCCGTCTTATTAGGGCCGGAACCCCTCTTTCCAAGGAACCATGATGGGCCTTTCCTCGAGCAAGTCGACCCAGACGAGCAGCAGCAACCAGACGCAGACGGGGACGACCACGCCCCAGAACCCGTCCTGGGTAACCGACTCGCTGATGGACTATACCGGACGCATCGGATCGATGCTGGACGCCGATCCCAACGCTTTCGTCGCCGCCGCCTCGCCGCTCCAGCAGCAGGCGTTCGGCAATGCCGACCGGCTCGGCCTCTGGACCGGCAACGCCAATGCCGCGTCCAACATCGCGCTCGATGCCGCCAATGCGCCGGCGAGCAACGTCCCCGGCGCCGCCGGCTACGGCGCGGCGCGCGGCAATGCCTCCACATACACGCCGGCGGGCCTGGCCAATCCGCGCGAGGCGGGCGCGACCGGCTATGCGGCGGCGCAGGCGGGGCGGACGGGGATCGATCCCGTCGCAAACGCCCAGGCGAGCGACGCCCACGCCGCCAGCCTGCTCTCCGGCCTCGGCGACTATGTGAACCCCTATCGCGACCAGGTGGTGAATTCGGCGATGACCGATTTCGACCGGCAGGCGGGCCAGCAAAGGGCGGCGCTGGAAGCGCAGGGCGCGCGCAACGGCGCCTTCGGCGGCTCGCGCTTCGGAGTCGCGCAGGCCGAGCTCGAGGGCAATCTCGCCCGCGCCCGGGCCTCGAGCGAGGCGGGGCTGCTGAGCGACGCCTTCGACAAGGCGGCGGGCCTGTCCCAGTCCGACGCGGCCAACCGGCAGCAGGCGGGTCTGTTCAACGCCCAGAACCAGACCGGTGTCTCCACCGCCAATGCCGCCGCCGCCAACCAGCGCGCGCTCAGCCAGGCGCAGCTCGACGCGCAGACGGGCCTCGCCAATGCCGATGCGCAGAGCCAGGCGGCGCAGTTCGGCGCGGCGGCGCAGAATGCGGCTTCGCTCGCCAATCAGGGGGCGTCGAACCAGTTCTCGCTCGCCCAGGCGGGAATGCAGAACGATGCCGCGAAATATGCGGCGGATGCGAATAACGATTTCAACCGGGACTATCTGACCCGCTCGGACCAGGCGGCGCAGTTCGGCGCTTCGGCCGAGAATGCGGCCAATCTGTTCAACGCGCAGCAAAGCGAGGCAGGGCTCAACCGCCAGCTCGCCGCGGCGAGCGCGCTGAACGGCTTCGGCAGTGATTACGGCGCCAACACCCGCGCCGATCTCGGCGCGATGGCGCAGCTCGGCGACCAGCAGCGGCAGATCGAGCAGGCCTATGCCCTGGCGCCGCTCGCCCAGCTCCAGGCCGGCGGGCAATTGTTCGGCGCGACGCCGTTCCAGATCTTCAGCGGCCAGAACGTGACGTCGAACGGGACGAGCAACGGGACGGGGACGACGACGAGCACGCCGTCGCTGTTCAACCAGCTGCTGGCAGCGGCCTCGGTCGCGTCCAGCTTCGTGCCGAAATAAGCGAAAGAGGAAACGGACATGGGATTATTGAGCGGCGTCGGCCAGAAGCTGAACGGGCTGTTCGGCAATGCGGACTTCGGCGACGGCCTGGCGCAGGCGCAGGCTTATCTCGACGGCGATTACGGGAGGGGAATCGACTTCGCGGCGAAGCGCTTCCGGCGCCGGCGGGGCGGTTCGGCGATGGATGCGTTGGCGAATGCGACCGGCAATGGCGTGGATGCGGCGCCGGACGTGCCGGCATCGTCGCAGATGCCTCCGGTCGGAGCGATCGTCGATGGCCATCGCTTCCTGGGCGGCGATCCGAATGAGGACAAATCGTGGCAGCCTGTCGGCGGCATGGCCGTGGGCGCGGGCGGAAATATCCCTGGCGATTTCGGTACTTGGTACTGACAAGCCGATATTCGCAACGAGACGCCCCCCGTCCGTGAGACGCAATCGGCTCTCCGTCGGCGAGCCGCCAACCCCTTGGAACCATTCCCGGCTGCCGCCAGGACGGCGTTCCGGCAACGCGCAGGAGACACCCTTATGCCGAAACCTTGGGAACTGGACTGGAGCGGCGGCAGCGATCCGTCCGGGCTGGACCTGCTGCCGATCGTGCCGTTCTTCGGCGGGC
The DNA here is from genome assembly GCA_028293025.1 of Alphaproteobacteria bacterium. Taxonomy (GTDB): domain Bacteria; phylum Pseudomonadota; class Alphaproteobacteria; order Sphingomonadales; family Sphingomonadaceae; genus Allosphingosinicella. Next base: position 10,877 of record JAQGLF010000058.1, on the reverse strand, counting down.
AGCGGCCGCCGATGCTGGGCTCCGGCGATCCGGCAATCGTGCCGCCGCCAATGCCGACAGCCGGGGCGTATCAGATGCCCGCCATCGATCCGTCGGCGATGCAAGCGGCAGGCCCTCCCCCGGCGGCCGCGGGCGATCCCTCGGCGGTGCCGGATGCCGGTCCGTCTCCGCCCTTTGCGGGCGATGCGTTCGCGGCTCCTGCCACGCCGCCGCAGCAGCCTCTCCCAATGGATGCCCTGGCCCAGCAGGCTTCGTTTCCGTCCCGAGCGCCCCTCCCGGATCCCTCCACCCAGCCGCCGCAGCCCTGGCTTACCGCGACGCCGCCAATCCCAGGCCCGCCGTCGGCTGCGGCGGGGACTGCGGGAGCGGGTGGTCAGGGTCTTCTGCAGTCGGCCGCATTCGACAGCTGGAGCAAGCCTGCGGCGCCAACCGGTCACTTAGCAAGACCCGACCAGACCGGCCCCGACCCGGCCGACCTGACGCTTGCACAGCAGCGAACAACCCTGCCGGGCGGCGTGCGCCATATGATCCCGCCCGCGATGCTGGTCCACGGGACTGCGCCGCCGACAAGTGCTCGGCAGCCAGCGCTCCTGGGTGCGCAGCCAAAGCGTCCAGCTGCGGGCGATGTGAGGAACGCTCCCCAGCTGCAAAAGGAACGGCTGCACTTCGCGCCTGAGCTGTTCATCCCGCTACCCGGCGCCCCGCGCGCGATGGTGAACACGCCGGTCTGGTTAGATCGACTTGAACGTGTCGGCGAGCGTTGGCGTCCAGGACAGGTGAGCCGCAAGGGAGCCAGGGGGCCAATGCAGGTCACGCTCATTGGCGCAAAGGAGGCGGCACAACTCCTCGGCATCAATCTCGATATAAAAAGGTGGCAAACGGACCCTGACTATGGCCGGATGTTGGGGCAGGTTGACGCCGCTTTTCTTTTGCAGCGGTATGGCGGCGATGTCGTCCTTGCGACCGCTGCATATAATTTGGGGTATGCCCACCTTAATCGAGTGATGAAGCTCTATGGCGATCCGCGCAGCGGGAAGATTTCCCATGAGGAATTCACGCAGCAGTTTCCGTTCAAAGAGACGCGCCGGTACATCAAGCGTGTCATTTACAACAATATGACGGAGGAACAGTCGCAACCGAAGCAATCGCAACCGCCTCGTCGCTCGCCGCCGCCTCTGCGATCGCAGCAGCCGAAGCGGCGGCAACGTGGCGGATGAAGGCGTATCGCCTCATGTCAGTCCGGGCTATCGGTAGCGCTTCCCTACGGCAATGATCTCACTGGGAATGGCAACCTGGCCGTGGCCGCTCATGCTTCCGGAGACGCGCACGCGACGGCCCGGGCGAATCAGCGCATCGGCGGCGGCTGGAAGTCCGCTCACGATATTCTGATATTTCGTCCGACCGTTTGCCGTCCGCAACATGAAGCCCTCGGGCCAATCCACGGACACAATGGTTCCAAGGAGCGTGTAGGTCTCACAATATTCGTTTGGTAGGGAATCTTTGCAGCCGCCAAGGTCTTCCAGCCCGCGGATTGCATAGACGATTCCGTGCCGCTTCAGCAGTTGAGGCTTCGGAGCGGCGGCTGCGGCGGTCGCGGCGCTGATCATGGCGAAAAACGCGACGGTACGAAGAAGCGTCCCGCTCATAGCTACCATCCTCTTTCTCTCGGCCGTTGCGAGCAACGTATGAATCATCCTCATATCAAAGCATCGGTTCAGGAACAATAGAAGAACAGACGGGAGGCGCGGTTCGAGCCGCCTGAAGCCCGCGCCCCAACTTCCTACATTTCAGCCCCATCGGCCCGAACCGGCCGGCGAGGAGATGCCATGGCCGTGTCCGACATCCTTCAGCTCGCCGGGCAGTTCGGGCCGATGGGGCTGCTCGTCGCTTACCTGATCTGGCGGGAGCGGAGCTCCGAGGCGAAGCGCATGGCTTACGATCAGGCGCGGCTCGACGCGGACAAGGCGCTCGCCGCCTCGCTCGGGGCGCTGACGGCGGTGATCCAGAGGCTCGACCGCTGATGTGCGCGCGGGAGGACGGCGCGCGCGAGGTGCAGCGCTGCGCCGTGAGGCTGCAGGTCGCCTGCGCGCGGCTGAAGGCGATGCCGGTCGCGGCGGAGACACCGGGCTGGGCGTGGGCGCTGCTGGCGCGGCTGGATGAGGTGCCGAAAAGCGAGGACGCGGACCGGAATCGGTTCCGGCCGGGCTGAATCGCCGCACGATGTTGCCCCGGCCGCGGCGGGGGGCCAGCTTCCTTTCTGGGCCCCGGCTTTCGCCGGGGAACAGCGCAGCAAGCGGGGCGGGGGGCTGCGCTCTTCCGAATCCCACCACCACCACCACCACCACCACCACCACAGCAAGAGGAGGGTCTCATGGCTCCCAATGCGCGCGTGCCGATCTACCGGGCGCTCGTCGACGCGCTCGGCCGGTCGCTGACGCCGGCCGAGCGGATCGATATCGACAAATGCCTCGACCGGGTCGGGGTGGCGAAGAGATGAGCGGGCCTCGGGTTTCGCCAGCCGCCGGGCCGAAGCAGCTGAAGGGCTCCGCCCTCGTCGCCGCGGCCGCAGCCGCCTGCGCGCTTGCCGCGCCGCTCACCATGAGCTTCGAGGGCAAGAGAAACGTCGCCTATCTCGACCGGCTGCCGCGGCGGCCGACGCCGACCACCTGCTTCGGCCATACCGGGCCGGAGGTGAAGGTCGGCCGCCTCGCCAGCGACCGCCAGTGCGCGGTGCTGCTGGAGGGCGACATGCGCCGCGAGGCGGTCGGCGTCTATCGCTGCGGTCCGCCGGCGCTCGCCGGGCGGCCGCAAATATGGGCGGCGCTCACCGACCTCGCCCACAATATCGGCGTCGCCGCCACCTGCCGTTCCTCGGCCATGGCCCGGTTCCAGGCCGGCCGCTGGCGCGAAGGCTGCGGCCGCATCGCCCTGTTCGACAAGGCCGGCGGCAGGGTCCTGCCCGGCCTCATCCGCCGCCGCGCCGCCGAGGTCGCGCTTTGCCTGAAAGGAGCCGAAGCATGAAAATGTTGCACTATGTCTGGGCGCGGCTGGGCGAGCCGTCGACCCATGCCGGCATCGCCGGCGTCCTCGCCGGCCTCGCCCAGTTCAACCCGACGATCTGCTGGCTCGCCGCCTTCGAAGGCAGCCTCGCTTTCCTGCTCAAGGAAAGCGGCGCCGCGCCCGCGCCCTCCGACCCCCGCTGAACAGGATCCGCTCATGACCAGAATGTTCGCTGCCCCCTCGAGCTTGCTCGGGGCAGGCCTCGCCGCCGCTCTTTCCCTCGCCGCGCCTGCCCCGCCCCCGTCGCATCCGAGCCATGATGAGGCGCTAAGCCGCTGGCTGATGATCCATCCGAACCGGGAGCGCCTGCGCGTCACCCACTGGCCGGCGGCCGAGCCGCGCGGGGAGAGGATCGCATGATCGCGGGCCTCTCGCTCGTGCAGAAGCTGCTCGGCGGGGCAGGGGGGCTTCTGCTCCTCGCGCTCGCCCTCTTCGCCGCCGCCAAGGCCGGGGAGGCGCGGCACTGGCACAAGATCGCCGACCGGGACGCCGCCCGGCTCGCCGCGGCCGGGGCCGCGCTCGACGCGCAGAACCAGGCGGTGACGCGCTGGAAGGCCGAGGCGGACGCCCGCGCCAAGGCCGCCGCCGCGGCGCTGCAGCAGGCCCGCAAGCAGGGTGAGGGGCTGCGGGCACAGGCCCAGCGGATCGAGGCGCCGCGCCCGCTGTCCGGCCGCTGCCTCACGCCCGCCGACGTCAAGGAGATCAAGCTGTGAAGCGGCTCACCCTCCTCCTCGCGCTGGTGCTGGCCGGCTGCGCGCATGATGCGATGCCGAAGACTGTGCTCGTTCCGACGCCCGTCCCCTGCATCAAGGGCGACCTCCCCGCGCCGCCCGAGCCGATGCGGCCGCTCACCGGCAATGCCGAAGCGGACATCGCCACGATCGCCGCCCAGGCCCTGCGCTGGCGGGCCTATGCCGAAGAGTTGGCCGCAATAGCGCAGGCGTGCAGGGGGTAGGCTTCGCTTCTGCACACATGCCGCTAGCTTCGTCGTCATCAGCAAATCCCGACCTTCGTCAGGATGACGACATGGGGTGCCGCTTTAACTTGTTTTTATAAGCATGCTCATTATATCGGTGCCATGGACAGCAATTTCGCGTTCGAGGTGGCCGAGACGGCCCAGCTGCTGCGTCGCGATTTCGACCGGCGGGCGGCGGAGTTCGGCGTCACCCGCGCGCAGTGGCGGGTGCTGGCGCGGTTGTCGCGGCAGGACGGGCTGCGCCAGGTCGCGCTTGCCGAGGCGCTCGACGTCGAGCCGATCACGCTCTGCCGGATGATCGACCGGCTGGCGGAAGCCGGGCTGGTCGAGCGCCGCGCCGACGACGCGGACCGCCGCGCCTGGCGCATTCACCTCACCGCGAAAGCGGGTCCGCTGATCGAGACCCTGCACGCCATCGCCGAAAATTTTCTCGCCGATGCGCTTTCCGGCATCGCCGAGGCGGAGCAGGCGCGCGTTCGCGGCGTTCTGGCCCGGGTGCGGGCGAATCTCGCCCGCGGCGCGACAGCCACGCGGAGAGCATCATGAAGGAAGGCGCCATCAAGGCCGCCGACGCCGAGACGATCGAGACGGACGAAGCGCCGCCGAAGAAAGGCAGGATGCGCCTCGTCCTGCTGTTCTCGGTGCCTTTGCTGATGCTCGCGGTCGGGGCGTATTTCTATTTGACCTCGGGCCGCTACGTCTCGACCGACAATGCCTATGTCCAGCAGGACAAGGTCTCGGTCCCGGCCGAAATCACCGGCCGCATCGTCGCGGTGGGGGTGAAGGAGAACCAGCCGGTCAAGGCCGGGCAATTGCTCTTCCGCATCGATCCCGCGCCGTTCCGCATCGCGCTCGAGCAGGCCGAAGCGAACCTCGCCGCCGCGCGGGTATCCGTGACCAAGCTGCAGGCCGAGAATGCCGGCACCGGCATCGACATCCAGGCGGGACAGGACAATCTCGCCATCTCCCAGCGCGACCTCGCCCGGCAGGACGAATTGCTCCGCCGCGGCTTCACCACCCGCGTCAATCACGACGCGGCGCTCCACTCGGTCCAGGAAGCGAAGCAGAGGCTCGCCAATGCCCGCAACCAGGCGCAGGTGACCGCCGCCCAGTTGCGGCAGGGGCCGGCCGATGCGCAGCCCGCGATCGAGGCGGCGCTCGCCGCGCGCGACAAGGCCCTGCTCGACCTGAAGCGGACCGAAGTGAGGGCGCCGATCGACGGCTATGTCAGCCAGACGGAGCGGCTCCAGCTCGGCAACATGGCGGTGCAGGGGCTCGGCATGGTGACGGTCGTGCGCAGCGGCAACACCTGGGTCGAAGCCAATTTCAAGGAGACTGACCTGCGCAACATGGCGCCCGGCCAACCCGCCGAGGTCAAGCTCGACGCTTATCCCTCGCTCAAGATCCGCGGCCACGTCGCCTCGATCGGCCGCGGCACCGGCTCCGAATTCTCGGTGCTGCCGGCCCAAAACGCGACCGGCAATTGGGTGAAGGTCACCCAGCGCGTGCCGGTGCGGATCGCGATCGATTCCAATCCCGGACGGCCGCTGCTCGCCGGCCTCTCCGCCAAGGTGACGGTCGACACCCAGGAGGCAGCCGCCGCGCCGCGGCCCGCCCCGCAGCAGCCCGCCGCCGTCCGGTAGGAGCGCGCCGGCATGGCGAGCGCCGCGGCCCAGAACCCGCACCATCCGACGCTGAAGCTCGACGGCCTCGCGCACGGCGTCCTCACCGTCTCGATCATGATGGCGGTGCTGCTGCAGGTGCTCGACACCACCATCGCCAACGTCGCTTTGCCGCATATGCGGGCGTCGATGTCCGCGACCCAGGAGTCGATCAACTGGGTGCTCACCTCCTATATCGTCGCCTCGGCGATCGCGATCCCGATCACCGGCTGGCTCGCCGACCGGGTTGGGCGCAAGCGCCTGTTCGTCTGGTCGGTGATCGCGTTCACCGCCGCTTCGGTGATGTGCGCGGTCGCGCAGAACCTCACCGAAATGGTGGCCTTCCGCGCCTTTCAGGGCGTTTCCGGCGCCTTCCTGGTGCCGATCGCCCAGGCTCTGCTGTTCGACATCAATCCCCCGGTCAAGCACGGCCGGGCGATGGCGATGTTCGGCATGGGCGTGATGATCGGGCCGATCCTCGGGCCCGTGCTCGGCGGCTGGCTGACCGAGAATTACAGCTGGCGCTGGGTGTTCCTGGTGAACCTTCCGGTCGGGGTGGTCTGCACCTTCCTCCTCATCCGCTTCATGCCGTCGGGTGAAGTCAGGAAGCGCAATTTCGACCTGTTCGGCTTCTTCCTCCTTGCCGTCGCTCTGGGCTCGATGCAGCTGATGCTCGACCGCGGCCAGCAGCTCGACTGGTTCGACAGCTGGGAGGTGTGGATCGAGGCCGGGCTCGCCGCCTCCTGCACCTGGATGTTCATCGTCCAGCTGAGCACGGCGAAGCAGCCTTTGTTCGACCCGAAGATGTTCGTCGACCGCAATTTCGGCTTCGCGCTCGTCTTCATGGTGGTGACCGGCGTGCTCCTGCTCGCCGGCCTCGCCTTGCTGCCGCCCTTGCTCCAGACCCTGTTCGGCTATTCGGTGCTCGATTCCGGCTTCCTCACCGCGCCGCGCGGCCTCGGCACCCTCGCCTCGATGATGCTGGCCGGCCGCCTCACCGGCCGGGTCGACGCGCGCTTCCTGATCTTCTTCGGCATCTCCTGCCTCGCCTTGTCGCTCTACCAGATGTCGGGATTCACGCTCGTCATGGGGTCGCGGCTGATCATCGTCAGCGGCATCATCCAGGGCTTCGGCCTCGGCTTCATCTTCGTGCCGTTGCAGTCGCTCGCTTTCGCCTCATTGCCGGCGAGCTACCGCACGACCGGCGCCGCTTTGCTCAACCTCTGCCGCAATATCGGCGGCTCGGTGGGGATTTCGGTGGTGACCTCGCTGCTCGCGCGCAACGTGCAAATCAGCCATTCCGACCTCGCCGCCCATATCACGGGCGCCACCCTGCCGCCGGTGCCCCCGTCGCTCGTCAGTCAGATCGGCGGGAGCGCCGACGCGGCGATGGCGATGCTCGATCTCGAGATCAACCGCCAGGCGCTGATGATCGCCTATATCGACGATTTCCACCTGATGATGCTGGTGACGCTCGCCTCGCTGCCGCTCGTCTTCCTGCTGCGCGGAGCCAAGCCGGCGGCCGGGTCCGAGCCGGTGGTCATGGACTGAGCCCGGCGACCGGCAAGACTTCCTTTACCCTGAGAGACTAGGGACGGAGGCCGGCACTCCAGGGGGAAGAAGTGGACGACCAGGAGGCTCCGGCCCCGCTCAACATCCAGCCGGCCGGGGCGCGATTCACCCTCGCGCTCGACATGTTCGAACGGCTCATGGTGGTCGTGCTGACGATCTTCTTCCTCAGCCGCCTCATTCCCCATGTCGGCGAGGGCCCGTACAACCTGCTGATCATGGTGTCCGAGGGCATGACCGCCTTGTGCATGGTCATCCGCCGGCCGGGGCCGATGGCGACCACGGCCTATGCCTGGATCATCGCCATGGTCGGCACCTGGTCGCCATTGCTGGTCATGCCGGGCGGCATCCAGTGGCTGCCGGTACCGGTCGCGACGGCGATGATGGTCGCGGGCCTGATGTGCAGCATCTCGGCCAAGATCTTCCTGCGCCGCAGCTTCGGCATCGTCGCCGCCAATCGCGGCGTCCAGCGCGACGGACCCTATCGGGCGGTCCGCCATCCGATCTATTTCGGCTATCTGATCACCCAGGCGGGCTTCCTTTCGATCAGCTATTCGGGCTGGAACCTGCTCGTCTACACGGCCTGCTGGCTGGCGATGGTGCTCAGGATCCGGGCCGAGGAAGCGGTGCTGGCCGAGGACGAAGCCTATCGCGACTATCGCCGTCACGTGCGGTACCGGCTGCTGCCGGCGATCTGGTAGCCGCAGGCCATCCTCCGCCACGCGAGGCGCTTTGAAGAAGGCGCCTGATTCCAGGGTGCCTCCGCGTCTCTGCGCGAACCAATAGCAATCTGCCTAATCCCGCTGTCTTTACGGCTTCACCACGTTCGGCGGGATTATTCGCGCGGAGACGCCGAGGCGCAGAGAGGCCGTTGCCACGCCCAATCAGCGGCTCATGTCGGTTTTTGTTGCAGGCTTAGAGGTCGTTGATGATGCCCTTCACCTTGCCCTTCAGATCCTGGCCGGTGCCCTTGAGCTTCTGGGCGGCGCCTTCGTCGCGCATTTCCGGATCGGCGCTCTGCTGCTTCATGTCGCCGATCGCCTGATTGGCATTGCCTTTGAGCCTGTCCTTGATCTCGCCCATCGTCTTTCTCCTCTGAAGCGGCGCTCACGGGTTCAACCGGGGCCGGAGGCGCGGGTTCCCGTTGATGAGACGACACGGTCCTAAAGCGGGAGCGGCTCGCCCTGCGGCCGCAGCGGCGGGCCCTTGCGCTTCTTCTGCTTGCCCTGATGGCGCTGCGGCAGCGGCGGCAGCTCCGCGCGGGTCAGGCGGCCGTCATGGTCGGCGTCGAGCAGCTGGAAGCGCCTGGCCGCCGCGGCGAGGAATTCGGCGCGCGAGACGCCGCGGTTGAGGTCGGCATCGGCGCTGATCACCGGCTCCGGGATGTTGAGCAGGGAATAGCGCCCCGCGCCCTCCAGCCCTTCGTCGAAGCCGCCATTCGCGCCGGCGCCTCCGCCCGCCTCCGCATTGTCCTCTCCGCCCGGGCGTTTGCCGCGGCCGAAGCCGCGCTCGCGCATCTGCATGCCGAGCTGCACTTCGGGCGCGACCTCATTCTCGTAGCGGGCGAGCTCGGCGGGATCGATCTCTCCGTTGCGATCGGTGTCGAGCGTCGCGAAGAAACGGGCGGCATCGGCCTGCATCTCGGCCGCGGCGATTGCGCCGTCATGATCGGCATCCGCCTGCGCGAACCAGGCGCCGACAGTGTCGGCCGCCGGGTCCGCGGCGCGGAAGGGCTCGCCCATCGGGCTCAGGAAGACAGCGCCATGCGCGCGCGGCAAGCCTGGACGGCCCGGCCCCGCGGGCGGCTGGGCGAGCGCGGCGGCGGAAGCGAGCAGCAGCAAGGCGGGCAGGACGGGACGCATCTTCGCTCCTCGAAGGACGGAGGGCCGCAGGAGGGCCGAAGCCGCGGCCGAGTGCAAGCGAATACATCCGAGGCCTGCCCACAAGGTCCGGATGACGACAGGGGGGAACGATCGGCGGGAACCGAACGGGCCGCCATGGACTTGGCTCTCGGGCGGCGTCATGGTCGCGGATGCGCCGACGGAGACGAGGATGACCGAGCAGCCGCCCCGGGAGCTTGCAGGCCAGCCGCCCGACGAGGCGCAGGCGCATATCACGCAGATGCGGCTGCTGGTCGCCCTGCTGACCCTGGTGGGCCTTTGGATCGCCCGTTCCTTCCTGCTCGAACTGGCCTGGGCGGTGACCCTGGCGGTGGCCTTGTGGCCGCTTTACTCCCGCGCGATCGGCAGCCGCCGGCGCAAGCGGCGCAAGGGGCCCCGTATCCTGATCCCGCTCGGCTTCACCCTGGGAACCGGCCTGGTGCTGATGCTGCCGCTCGCCATCGTCGCGGTCGAGGCCGCGCGCGACAGCCAGGCCGCCGTGGAATGGCTGACCCTGGCGCAGAAGAACGGCGTGCCGACGCCGGGCTGGGTCTTCCATCTGCCGATGCTGGGATCGCGGATCGGCGCCTGGTGGCAGGCGCATCTCGCCAATCCGAAGGGCGGATCCCAGCTGCTCGGCTCGCTCAACGCCAGCTCGGTGGCGAGCTGGACGGGCGCGGTCGCGGCGCAGGTGGCGAGCCGATCGATGTTCTTCGCGGTGACCCTGCTCGCCCTGTTCCTGATCCTGCGGGACGCCGAGCGGCTGGCCGACAATGCGGTCGGCACGGCGCGGCGTTTCTACGGCGAGTTCGGCGAGCGCTTCGTCAACCGCGTCGGCGAAGCGGTGCGGGCGGCGGTCAACGGAACGGTGCTCGTCGCGATCGGCGAGGGCACATTGATCGGCCTCGCTTATGCGGTGACCAACGTGCCGCGGCCCGTCCTGTTCACGCTGGCGACGATCGCAGTGGCGATGCTGCCCTTCGGCGCCTGGGCGGCGTTCGGCGTCGCCACGATCGTGCTGGTCGTCCAGGGTCATCTCGCCGCCGCCATCGGCCTGTTCGTGTTCGGCGCGGCGGTGATGCTGATCGGCGACAATCTCGTCCAGCCCGCCTTGATCGGCAATTCGATGGAATTGCCCTTCCTCTGGACCTTCGTCGCCACCTTCGGCGGGCTCGAGACCTTCGGCCTGGTCGGCCTGTTCGTCGGTCCGGCGCTGATGGCGGCCCTGTTCCTGGTCTGGAAGGAATGGCTGGGTCTCGATCCGCCGGAGAAGAGGCGGCGGCGAAGGCTGCTCCGCCGCCGCGCGCCCGCTACCAGCGATAGCTGAGCTCCGCCGTCAGCGTGCGCTGAGGGAAGGGGTGGAAGAGATAATATTTGTCGTTGCCGAGATTCTCGACGCCGACTGCCGCCCGCCAGTGGCGCGAGACGCGGACATCGGCGCGGGCGTCGACGACGAAATAGCCGTCGAAGCCCTGGAAGCTGTGCGAGACCGGGTCGGAATTGTCGATCGTGCCCCAGGAGCGGCTGGCGTAGCGGGCGGCCAGGGTGAGGGACGCGCGCTCGCTCTCGTGCCAGGTCGCGACCAACGTGGCGCGGCGGCGCGGGACCTGGGGAAGGTCCTTGCCCTGCGCGCCCGGGAAAGCGGGATCGTTCACCACCTTGGGATCGGCGAGGGTGAGGCTGCCGGAGAGATCGAGGCCGGAGACCAGCACGCCATTGCGCTCGAAGGCG
>JAQGLF010000028.1 GCA_028293025.1 Alphaproteobacteria bacterium | reverse complement strand
CTGGTTGCGGGCGTGCTGGTGGATGATGCGATCGTCGAGATCGAGAATATCGTGCGGCATATGCGAATGGGCAAAACGGCCTACCAGGCGTCGATCGACGCGGCGGACGAGATCGGACTCGCCGTCGTCGCCACCACCTTCTCGATCGTCGCCGTGTTCCTGCCCGTCGGCCTGATGCCGGGCATTGCCGGCCAGTTCTTCAAGAATTTCGGCTTCACGGTCGTCGTCGCGGTGCTGATGAGCCTCGCCGTCGCCCGCCTCGTCACGCCGATGATCGCCGCCTACTTCCTGAAGGCGAAGGGCCATGCCAAGCATGGCGAGGGCCGGGTGATGGACCTCTATATGAAGATCCTGCACTGGTCGCTTCTCAACCGGTGGAAGACGGTCCTGATCGGCGCCGCCGCCTTCGCGCTGACCATCTTCGCTTACGGCACTCTCCCCTTCACCTTCCAGCCGCAGCAGGATTTCGACTTCAGCCGCGTCAACATCCAGATGGCGCCCGGCGCGACGCTGGACCAGACCAAGACGGTGGCCGACAAGGCGCTGCTGCTGCTGAAGCGGCAGCAGGAGGTCGAATCGGCGCTCGAACATGTCAATGTCGGCAGCGCCAACATCTCGATGAACCTGCGCAAGGACCGCACGCGCTCCAGCATCAACTTCGAGCGCGAGCTGGCGCCGCAGCTCAATCAGATCGCCGACGCCCGGATCAATTTCCAGTCGCAGGACGGCGGCGGCCCCGGCGGCCGCGATATCTCGATCATGCTGGCCGGCGACGATAGCGACGTCCTCGAGACCGCGGCGCGCGCCGTCGTCGAGCAGATGAAGACGCTGCCCAACATCCGCGCCCCGCGGGTCGAGGGCGACCTGCCGCGCCCGGAGATCACGATCAAGCCGCTGTTCGACGTCGCCGCCGATCTCGGCGTGACCACCGCCGCGCTCAGCCAGACGATCCGCATCGCCACTCTGGGCGACGTCGATCAGAACGTCGCAAAATTCTCGTTGAGCGACCGCCAGATCCCGATCCGCGTCGCGCTCGACGAGAACAGCCGCAAGAGCCTCTCGACGATCGAGAACCTTCCAGTGCCAACCACCAAGGGCACGACCGTGCCGCTGAAGGTGGTGGCCACGATCGGCTTCGGCGCCGGACCTTCGCAGATCCGCCGCTACAATCAGGAGCGGCGCGTCGTGCTCGGCGCGGACCTCGCGCCGGGGGCGATCTCGGGCACGGAGCGCTCGCGGATCATGGCGCTGCCGGTGATGAAGAACCTGCCCCAAGGTGTCCATTTCGTTGCCGCCGGCCAGGCCAAATGGCAGGCGGAGCTGGTCACCAACTTCATCATCGCCGTGGTCGCCGGGATCATGCTGGTCTTCGCGGTGCTGGTGCTCCTCTACCGCCGCGCCCTGCCGCCTTTGGTCAACCTCGGCTCGCTGCTGCTCGCCCCGCTCGGCGGCGCGATCGCCCTCCACATCGCCCATATGGCGATCTCGCTGCCGGTGCTGATCGGCCTGCTGATGCTGCTCGGCATCGTCGCCAAGAACTCGATCCTCCTCATCGACTTCTCGATCGAGGAGATGGGCAAGGGCGTGCCCAAGTTCGAAGCGATCATGGATGCTGGCCACAAGCGCGCCCAGCCGATCGTCATGACCACGGTCGCGATGGTCGCGGGCATGATCCCGACCGCGCTGTCGATCGGCGGCGACGGCTCGTGGAACCAGCCGATGGCGGTGACCGTGATCGGCGGCCTGATCCTGTCGACCCTGCTCACCCTCTTGATCGTGCCGGCCGGCTTCAGCCTCGCCGACAGCTTCGAGAAGTGGCTGGGACCGGTGTTCGGCCGCATCCTCACCTACAAGCCCGGCGACGACGCGGAGCCCGTGCCTCAGCCGGCCGAGTGAACCATAAGGCAGCCGGACCATTTGATGACGGCATGAGCCTCATCCTTCGGTCCGGCCTTTCACGATTCAATCCCGCGCAGGGCGGGGTTCGCGGCATGCGGATCGTCGCGACCGGCATGCTGGTCGCGATGGCGGCGCTCTTCTTCCTCGCCAACAGCCTCGACCGGATCCATCCCGCCTGGGCCTATGTGAAGGCTTTCGCCGAAGCGGCGATGGTCGGCGGCCTCGCCGACTGGTTCGCGGTGACCGCCCTGTTCCGCCATCCGCTCGGCCTGCCGATCCCGCACACCGCGATCATCCCCCGCAACAAGGACCGGATCGGCAACACGCTCGCGGCTTTCCTGCGCGAGAATTTCCTGACCCCGTCGGTGGTCGCGCGGCGGATGCGCAGCGTCGACGTCGCCGGCGCCGTCGGCCGCTTCCTCGCCCGTCCGTCGGGCGGCGGCGGGCGGCTGCGCGAGGGCGCATCGCGGCTGCTCGCCGACCTGCTCGAGGCCCTCGACCAGGAGCGGCTCGGCGGCATGGTCCGCAGCGCCGTCTCGCAGCGGCTGAAGGCGCTCGAAGTCTCGCCGTTGATCGGCCAGGCGCTGGAGGCGGCGATCACCGACGAGCGTCACGTCCCGATCCTCGATTCCGCCGTGACCTGGGCCGGGCGCACGCTCGACGCGAACGAGGACATCATCCGCGCGATGGTCCACCAGCGCGCCGGCTGGATCATGCGGCTCGCCGGCCTCGACGAGAAGCTCGGCGACGCGATCGTCGACGGCCTCAGGCGGCTCAGCATCGACATGGCGGTCGACCCGCACCACCCGCTCCGCGCCAAGGCCGAGGAGGCGCTCGCCGCCTTGGCCTGGGACATGCAGCACGATCCGGAGATGCGGGCCAAGGTCGAGGGCTGGAAGAGCGAGATCATCGCCAATCAGGCGGTCGGCAATTGGGTCGGCGGCCTGTGGGAGAACAGCCGGGCCGGGCTGCTGAGGGCGGCGCGGGACCCGCAGGCGGCGATGGCCGGCCGCTTCGGCGAAACGCTGAAGCAATTGGGCGAGACGCTCCAGCAGGACGCCCGGCTCAACCACGCGCTCAATCTTTTCGCCCGCCGCGCGGTGGTCGGCGTGGTGGCGAGCTATGGCGGCGGCATCGTCACCCTCGTCTCCGACACGGTGCGCGGCTGGGACGCGCGGACGGTGACGGGGCGGCTCGAAAACGCGGTCGGGCGCGACCTCCAATATATCCGGATCAACGGCACCCTGGTCGGCGGCATCGTCGGCCTGCTGATCCACGCCGTGGAGGCGTGGACCTGATTCAGCCCCCGCCTGCCCTCTCGATATCCGCGCCCACCGCCTGCAATTTCTCCTCGAGCCGCTCGTAGCCGCGGTCGAGATGGTAGACGCGGTGGACCTCGGTCTCGCCCTCGGCGGCGAGGCCGGCGAGGATCAGGCTCATCGAGGCGCGAAGGTCGGTCGCCATCACCGGCGCGCCGACCAGCTTCGCGACTCCGCGCACCACCGCCGAGCGGCCGCGCACCTCGATGTCGGCGCCCATCCGGTGGAGCTCGGGGACGTGCATGTAGCGATTCTCGAAGATCGTCTCGGTGAGCAGGCTGGTCCCCTGGGCGAGGGTCAGCATCGCCATGAACTGCGCCTGCATGTCGGTCGGGAAGGCCGGATAGGGGGCGGTCGAGATCGAGAGCGGCCGCAGCGACCCGTTGGCGCTGACCCTCAGCCCGTTCGGCAGATCCTCGACGATCAGCCCGGCGTCGGTGAGGCCGGAGAGGATCGAGGGCATCGTCTCCTTGCGGGCGCCGATCAGATCGAGCGAGCCGCCGGTGATCCCGGCCGCGCAGGCATAGCTCCCCGCCTCGATCCGGTCCGGCATCACCGAATAGGTGGCGCCGTGCAGCCGGTCGCGGCCGTGGACGGTGAGCGTGTCGGTCCGGACGCCCTCGATCTCGGCGCCCATCGCCATCAGGCATTTGACGAGGTCGGTGATCTCCGGCTCGCGCGCGGCATTCTCGATCACCGTTGTGCCCTTGGCGAGCACGGCCGCCATCAGCGCATTTTCGGTGGCGCCGACCGAGACGAAGGGGAAGCGGATCGTGCCGCCGCGCAGGCCGCCGGGCGGCGCCTTCGCCTTGACGTAGCCGGCGGTGATGTCGAGCTCGGCGCCGAGCGCCTCCATCGCCTTCAAATGCAGATCGACCGGGCGGGTGCCGATCGCGCAGCCGCCGGGCAGCGACACCGTCGCCTCGCCGGCCCGGCCGACCAGCGGGCCGAGGACCAGGATCGAGGCGCGCATCTTGCGGACGATGTCGTAGGGCGCGACCGTCGAGGTGAGATTGGCGGCGCGGAGCGTCATCACCCGGCCGAATTCGTCCGGCCGCGCGCCCTCGACGGTGGTCGAGACGCCGAGCTGGTTGAGGAGATGGCCGAAGCTGTCGACGTCGGCGAGGCGGGGCAGGTTCCTCAGCGTCAGCGGCTCGTCGGTGAGCAGGGCGCAGGGAAGCAGGGTCAGCGCCGC
>JAQGLF010000371.1 GCA_028293025.1 Alphaproteobacteria bacterium | reverse complement strand
GAGCGGGGTCGTGCCGACGAGCGCGGCGAAAGCGGTGCCGATCCTGAGGGCGGTGACGATGCGGGTCCGGTTCATCCTGTGTCTCCTGTCGAAATCAATGGCTTGAGTGGGATTCGCAAAGGCGCGGCAAACTCGCCGCAAAATCGCGGAGGGTGCGGTTGAACAAATCGGGCTGTTCGAGATGGGGAGCATGGCCCGACCTCTCGAACGTCACCGCCCGCGCATGCGGCAAGGCGCGGACGAGATGCTCGGCGGTGTCGGAACCGTAGAGATGGCTTTGGGCGCCGCGCACGACCAAAGTGGGCTGACGGATCCTGCCCAGCATCGGCCGGAAATCCTCGCCGACCAGCGAGGCCCAGAGCGCGCCGACGGCGGCGCTGTCGGTGCGCGCGAATTCCTCGCCCGCCCAGAGCGCCAGCGGCCGGCTGCCGGCGTCGAGTGGCTGGGCGAAGATCGCCGCGCCCGCCGAGGCGGCGAAGGCGCCGAAATCCTCCTCGATCGCGCGCGAGCGGGCGTCGCAGACGGAGGGCGAGAGGCCGAGCTGCCAGTCGCCATCGTTCATCACCCGGGGGGTCATGTCGACAACGACCGCGCCGGCGAAGCGGCGCGAAGCGGGGCCGTCGAGGACGTGCCAGAGCACCGCCGCGCCGAGCGACCAGCCGATCCCGATCGCGTCCTCGATGCCGAGATGCGCGACCAGCCTTTCGACGTCGTCGGCGAGGGCCTCGACACCGCCGGCGGGGCGGTCGCTGTGCGACTGGCCGTGGCCGCGCAGGTCGATGCGGATGAGCCGGAACGAATCGGCGAGCGCGCGCTGCTTCTCGAAGAAGCCGCGATGCGCCATCAGCCCGTGGAGCAGCACCAGCGGACGCCCCTCGCCCTCGTCCTCGAAGGCGATCTGCGTGCCGTCTCTTGCCGTGAACAGCCCCAAGAAATCCTCCCCCGCAGCCCCGTTCCCCCCGGGGTCTCGCTGGGCAGGGTCCTGCACTTTTCTGAAAGTTGAGTCAATGTTCATGTTCGAATTTCGCGGATTGCGGTGGTGACGCGTGCGGGCTGCCGCGTTAGGGTGGCGGCGGAGGGAAAATCGTGGACGAAATTGTTGCTTTATCTCTGGGTCTGGGAGCGGCGCTCGCCTTTCCACTGCTCGCGATCGTGATCTACCGGCGGCGCGAGCGGCGCCACAATCGCCGCATGGGCGTGCGCCGGACCGACAAGATCCAGCTGTAGCGATTGTCCCTTTTTGGGCCGCGCGGCCCTTCGAACAAAATTTTTCGGCTGTTGCAAAAACCACTCGCCGCAGGCCGAAAACCATTTGGCGCGGCAGAATTCTGCGGTTTTCCGCTAGTCTTCCAGGACCGGTGCGGAAGCGGAACGGCTCCGTTCACCTCAAAGCCATGAAACTCTTCAGACTCGTTGGTCGTTGAGCCGCCAAGTGAGTGTGAAAGGAGCCAGGAGTATGGCGACGAGTGTTCTTGAGGCCCGCGGCGGCTGCATCGTTCCGAAGGCGGAAACCCGCGGCTATCATATCGTCTACCGCGAGCACGAAACCAATTATTGCCCGGGTTGCGGCAGGACCCATTGGTATATCGGCCGCTCGATGGCCGAATGCGCCTTCTGCACGACGGCGCTGCCGCTCGAAAATGCGCCCATGATCGCCGGCGGCCAGATCGTCCGCACGATCCGCCGGCCGATGTTCCCGGAACATGCCTACGCGGCCTGACCGACCCTGACGCTTCGGGCGGCCGCCGCCGCGCCGGCCTTTCAACAGGGGAGGCCGGCGCGTCAGCGACAGGATGGTGCGGTCAGGGCGCCGCCTTCCGAACCGGTACCGCCGCATTGCAGATATCGACGCCACCTGCGGGCCGCTTGAAGAAGTCGCCACCGCGATTCGCCCGGCCCAGCGCATATTGGGCGAAGGCGGGGCTGTCGGTCCGCATCGCCTCGTAGCGGGGCCGCTCCGCCGCCGGCATGTCGCTGGCGAGGCGGATGCGGGCGATCGGGATATTCTGCTTCGCATCCTCGTAAAAGCCGAGCGCGCCGGTGCCGCGCGGCCGCGCCGACAGCAGGGGCATTCCCTCCACGACCCGTCCGATCAACGCGATGTTGAGGTCGAGCGCCCGCGGCGCATGGCCGATCACCGCGTAGAGCTCGCCGCCGGTGCCGGTGTCGGGCGCGAGGTCCCGGCCGACGCCGACGAAGCCGTAGCAATGGGTGAGCCAGGCCCGCCCCGCCTGCGGATCGTAGCCGACCGGCCAGCCGCCGGCATGGCCGACCATCGGCGCATAACTGTCCGGGGAGCCGAGCGGGCGTATCTTCAAGCCGGCGAGCGGCCGGTCATATTCGGCCGGGGGCGTCTTGACGATCCCCGCCGGCAAGGCGGTCTTGGCGTCGCCATTGCCCCATTGGGCGACATAATTGTCCTGCACCCGGTAGATGGACGCGCCGTTCCACCAGCCGCCACGGGCGAAGGCCTTGACGTTGGCGACGTGGACCGGCGCGAAATCGGGGGCGAGCTCGATGACGATTCGGCCGCCCTCCTTCAGCTCCATCACCAGCAGATCGTCGGGATCGACCGCCCGCCAGGCCTCGGCCGGCGCCGACTGGACGATCTTCGAAGGATCGGGCGCGTCGAAGACGGGGGAGGGGCGCCATGCGGCGGCGTTCGGCCCGCCGGGCGAAGCGGCGCAGGCGGCGAGCAGGGCGGCTCCGGCGGCGGGAATGATGAGGCGCATCGTCTCTCTCCTTCGCCGCAGGTCCTGACCCGAACCGGGCCGCGCGGCAAGCGCCGCCGCCGCCGGGAAGCAGGCGATGGCGTTTCCGGCGAGGTCTTAGGAGGGGACGAGCCGGAGCGCCGGAGGCGGCGTACGGCTGAGCTCCTGCATCCGCCCGAGGTGAAGCTCGGACAGGCCGAGATGGGCGATCGCGGCCTCGGGAGACGCGGCGGCGCGGGCGCGGTCCAGCTCCTCGAACGCGCGGTCGGCATGATGGGAGATTCGTTCCTGGACCGACATCCGAAAGTTCCGCGACTCGGGTGGAACGCTACACGGCGAGGAGGAAGGATGAGCGAGTCGCGCCCGCCGCGCCATTATCTGGATCAGCTTCGGGCCGGTCCGCTATCCTAAGCGGCGACGTCATGGTGGAGGTAGCGCTCGTTGAAGTCGCCGGCCTCGCGAATGCGTCCCCAGTCCAGGATCGTGATCGTCCGCCGGTCGCGGCTGATCAGCCCTTCCTCCGCCAGTTGCTTCAGCACCCGGTTGACGTGCACCGGGGTCAGGCCGACCGCATCGGCGAGCTGTTCCTGCGTCATCGGCAGCTCGTAGCGATGGCCGTCGGCGAGGTCCGCCGCTTGCATGCGCAGCGACAGCTCGCAGAGGAGGTGCGCGACGCGGGCGCGGCTGTCGCGGCGGCCGACATTGACCACCCATTCGCGGAAGATCGAGGCGTCGATCAACGTATCGATCCACAGCGCCTCTCCGATCGCCGGCCGGCCGAGCGAGAGATCGCGCAATGCGTGGCGTGGAACCACCGCCGCTTCAGTCTCGGTGAACACCTGGACACTGTGGTCGGCAATGCCGAGCAGGCTGTTCTGAAGATCGATGAACTCGCCCGCCATATGGAAGGAGAGGATCTGGCGGGCGCCGTCGCCGGTGATCTTGTAGCGGCAGGCGAAGCCCGTGAGGAGCAGGCAGCAGGATTCCGGCCGGTCGCCGTCCCGCACGATATGGGCGCCGGCGGGAAAGGAGCGGATGCTATGGGGCAGCGCCTCCAACGCCCGCCGGTCCGCATCCGCGAGGCGGGTGCGGCGCTCGAGCCTGCGGATGAGCCCGGCGAAAGCTGAGGTCGAAAATTGCATGCGCCTCCTGTGCGGCAGCGAAGCACTGCAAGTCCGCGGATGCGGCAATGCCCCCTGAAAGCTGCATAAGCGAGCCTCGAAGTCCTTGTATTTGACCTAGATTAGACGATTCTCTTTTCCCGGCGATCGACGGGATCATCGGCCGCGGAAGCGGTGCTTGCAGCGCTGCCGGAGGGGCCCGGCGTTAAAATGGATCAGTTCGACGTTCATGAATCGATCAGCGGGCGCGGCTATGCTGCAAACCGGCTTCAAGGCCAGGCTTGCAAGGATCGTCCATGCGTCTCCTCATTATCCCAATTCTCGCCCTCGGCCTTAGCGGCTGCCTCGCCAAGACGGCGATCGACATCGTCACCCTGCCGGTCAAGGCGGTGTCCGCCGGAGTCGACGCCGTCACCACCAGCCAGAAGGAGGCGGACGAGAAACGCGGCCGCCAGCTGCGCCGGCACGAGGAGTGCATGGGCAAGGAAGCGCGCAAGGCGGAGAAGGAGCATCGCGACGCGGATTATTCGCGCTGCCCCGACCCTGACGGGCCCCGGCGCCGCTAAAGCGCGATCGCCACCGTTTTGAGCTCGGTATAGGCCTCGATGCCGTAGCGGCCCTGCTCGCGGCCGAAACCCGATTGCTTGTAGCCGCCGAACGGAAGCGCGGTATCCGCCGCCGCCGGGCAATTGCCCCATACCATTCCCGCTTTCAGCCTGGCGGCGAGCTTGTGCATGGCCGAGACGTCGCGGGTCCAGATGCTGGCGGCGAGGCCGTAGGGCGTGTCGTTCGCCGCCTTCGCCACCTCGTCCAGATCCTCGTAGCGCTGGGCGGTGAGGACCGGCCCGAAAATCTCCTCGCGCACCACCGCCATGTCCGGCTTTACGTCGACCAGAATGGTCGGGTTGACGAAATAGCCGTCCCCGCCGGGGCCGTCGCCGCCGTGGAGGATCGTCGCGCCGGCCTTGCGCCCTTGCTCGATATAGGAAAGCACCCGCTCGTGCTGCTCGGTCGAGACCAGCGGCCCCATCCTGGTGTCGGGAGCGAGGCTCGGCCCCACTTTCCATTGGGCCGCGTTGCTCGCCACCGCCTCGAGCAGGCTGTCGAAAATGTCCTTATGCGCGAACAGGCGCGAGCCGGCGATGCAGACCTGGCCCGAATTCGAGAAGATCGACGCGGCGGCGCCCCGGGCGGTGCCCTGGATGTCGACGTCGGGCAGGACGATCACCGGCGACTTGCCGCCGAGCTCCAGCGTCACCCGCTTCAGCGTGTCGGTGGCGGCGCGGTTGATGATCTTGCCGACCTCGGTCGAGCCGGTGAAGGCGACCTTGTCGACGTCCGGGTGGCGGACCAGCCGGTCGCCCGCCGTCTCGCCCATGCCGGTGACGACGTTGACGACGCCCGCCGGAATCCCCGCCTCGGCGACGAGGTCGGCGAGCCGTAAGGCCGTGAGCGGCGTCTGCTCGGCCGGCTTCAGCACCAGGGTGCAGCCGGCGGCGAGGGCGGGGGCGATCTTCTGCACCGCCATCATCAGTGGGAAGTTCCACGGCACGATCTGGGCGGCGACGCCGATCGGCTCGCGGCGGACATAGGCGTGGATCGTGCCCACTGGGACGCCGTTCGGCTCGACATGCTCGCCGCTGATCTTGGTCGTCCAGCCGGCCATGTAGCGCAATGTCTCGACCGATTTCGGGAGGTCGTAGCCCTGCGAGGCCGCGCGCGGCTTGCCGTTGTCGATCGATTCGAGCTCTGCCAGCTCGGCGATATTGGCTTCGATGAGGTCGGCGAGCTTCTCGATCAGCCGTTGGCGGCGATAGGGCGGCAGGCCCGACCAGCGCCCGTCGTCGAATGCGCGGCGGGCGGCGGCGACGGCGCGGTCGACATCGGCATCGGAGGCGTCGACGATCGAGGCGATCTGCCGGCCGGTCGACGGATCGTAGACCGGGATGGTCCGGTCGTGGGTCGAGCGCACCCACTGGCCGTCGACGAATAAAGCAGGCTCGCGGGCCAGCGCCTTGCGGGCGGCTTCGGAATAATCGGGCTGGGCGGCGATGCTGGTGACTTCGTTCATCGGGCGACTCCTTCGAAGGCTTCTATATCAGGCGAGCATGGTCCGCGCCTTGGCGATCTGCTCCGGGTCGTCGCGGCGGGGCGGGCTCAGCAGGCCGCGCTGCACGGCCGGACGATCGGCGATCGCCGCCAGCCAGCGGGCGAGATGGTCGAGGCCGGAGACGTCGACGCCGGGCCATTCGTGGATCCGCGCCCAGGCGAAATTGGCGATGTCGGCGATCGAATAATCGCCGGCCAGATATTCGTGACGCGCGAGATGGCCGTCCAGCACTTCGAGCAGGCGCCGGCTCTCGCGGAGATAGCGGTCGATCGCCGGCTGGATCGTCTCGGGGAAATAGCGGGTGAAGACGTTGGCCTGGCCCATCATCGGCCCGAGCCCGCCCATCTGGAACATCAGCCACTGGACGACGCGGCTGCGGCCCTTCTCGTCGGCGGGAATCAGCCGGCCTTCCCGCTCGGCGAGGTAGAGCATGATCGCGCCGCTCTCGAAGATCGGGAAGTCGCCATTGCCGCGGTCGACGATGGCGGGGACGCGGCCGTTCGGATTGATCGCGGTGAACCATGGCAGCTTCTGGTCGCCGGTGGAGAGGTCGATCGCGTGGATCTCGTAAGGGAGGCCGAGCTCCTCGAGCGTGATCGAGACCTTGTAGCCGTTGGGCGTGGCGGCGGTGTAGAGATCGATCATCGGCGGCTCCTGCGGGGGCGATGGGTTGCGAAATAGGACCCGTTCGCAGGTTCGACAATGGCGCCGCCGCAAGCACGGCTCGCCCTTTCGGGCAAGCCGTTGGCGTCTCGTATTATTTTTTCAGGACAGCCGCGACCGGGTTTAGCCGATCAGGATCTCGTGGCCGAAATTGAGGCCGATACGGCCGTCGCGGGCCCAGCGCACGAAGGCGTGGATCCGGCTGCATTCGGGGAACTCGACCAGCACCGTCTCGCCGAGACGTGGCGCGATATCGGTTTCGATCATCGTGCCGCGCGAGGAGAGGTTGAGGACGGGAACGTTGTGGGAAGCCCCGCGGAACCAGATGACGGCACTTTCGACGAGGCCCTCATGGCGTTCTTCCGACCGCCGCTCCATCGCATATGCCGCCTCTGCCTTGCCCTGCTGGATCCCCATGACGGCCTCCCGATGAGTGAAGGCGACCATGACGCAGCAATCCTTTCGAAATCCCTAGCGGCCGCGAAAAGTGGCTAATCTGTTTTAGGCGCTCGTCATTTTGCCGGAACCGCGGCTTGAGGAATCGTGTTCGTTACTGATCCGCAAGAATCGAGACCGAACAAGAATGACGGAATCACGCGTGAAGGCGCCTCCGCTGGAGCTCTGGGGCGGCGTCGAATGCACGATCGTCCGCCTCGGCGACGATTATCGCGACCAGGTCGCGGAGACGGGCCACCTCCAGCGCCGCGGCGATATCGATCTCATCGCCGGGCTCGGCATCCGCACGTTGCGCTATCCGATCCTGTGGGAATCGGTCGCGCTGGACCGGGCGGACAAGCTCGACTTCGGCTGGACGGACGAGCGGCTGGCGCTGCTGCGCGAACGGGGGATCCGGGTGATCGGCGGCCTCGTCCATCACGGCTCCGGGCCGCATCGCACCGATCTGCTCGATCCCGACTTCCCGAAGAAGCTCGCCGATTACGCCGCTCGCGTCGCCGACCGCTATCCCTGGATCGAGATGTGGACTCCGGTCAACGAACCGCTGACCACGGCGCGCTTCTCCGGCCTTTACGGCCATTGGTACCCGCACCGCCGCGATTATCCCGCCTTCCTCCGCGCCCTGGTCAACCAGTGCAAGGGCGTCCTGGAGGCGATGCGGGCGATCCGGTCGCACATCCCCGACGCCCGGCTCGTCCAGACCGAGGATTTGGGCAAGACCTTCTCGACGGCGCCGCTCCGCCACCAGGCCGCACACGAGAATGAGCGGCGCTGGCTGAGCCTCGACCTTCTGTGCGGCAAGGTCGGCGCGGACCATCCGTTGCTCCGCACCCTTCGCAAAGCCGGCATCAGGCGGGAGGAGATCGCATCCTTCGAGAGCGGCGAGGCGGTGCCGGATCTCATCGGCATCAATCATTATCTGACCAGCGAACGTTTCCTCGACCACCGCCTTCACCTCTATCCCGGCCAGCCGGCCGGCGGAAACGGACGCGACACCTATGTCGATGCCGAAGCGGTGCGGGTGAAGAGGCTGGAAGCCGATACCGGGATCGGCCCGCGGCTGCGCGAGGCCTGGGAGCGCTATAACATTCCAATGGCGGTCACCGAAGTCCATCACGGCTGCCATCGCGACGAGCAGCTGCGCTGGGCGGCGGAGGTGTGGAAGACCTGCGCGACGCTGCGCGAGGAGGGCGTCGACCTGCGCGCCGTCACCTTCTGGTCGATGTTCGGCAATATCGACTGGCGCTTCCTGCTCACCGAGCGCCACGGATTCTACGACACCGGAATCTTCGACGCGCGGGGCGAGGCGCCGCGGCCGACCGTCCTCGCGCAGGCGGCGAAGGCTTATGCGAAGGGGGCGGATTTCGACCACCCGGTGCTCGATTCCCCGGGCTGGTGGCGTCGGCCGCCCCGCCTTTACCCCTGGAACGGGCATTGCAAGACGTTCGAATGGGGCGGCCGTAAATTGCTGATCACGGGCGCCACCGGCACGCTCGGCAACGCCTTTGCGCGCATCTGCGAAGAGCGCGCGCTGCCCTTCTGCCTCACCGGCCGCGCCGAGCTCGACATTTGCGACGAAGCGGGGGTCGAAGCGGCGATCGAGGCGCACCGGCCCTGGGCAATCGTCAACGCC
>JAQGLF010000152.1 GCA_028293025.1 Alphaproteobacteria bacterium | reverse complement strand
GTAGTTATGGCCCGCTCCATCTGGAAAGGTCCGTTCGTCGAGCTGTCCCTGCTGAAGAAGGCAGAGGCGGCGCAGGAGGCCGGTGGCCGCGCCCCGATCAAGACCTGGTCGCGACGCTCCACCATCCTGCCGAAATTCGTCGGCCTGGTGTTCAACGTCTATAACGGCCGCAAGTTCGTGCCGGTGTCGGTCAACGAGGACATGGTGGGCATGAAGCTCGGCGAGTTCGCGCCGACCCGCTACTTCCCCGGCCACGCCGCCGACAAGAAGGGCAAGAGGTAAGCCATGGGCAAAGAGGCATCCCCCCGCAAGGTCGCGGACAACGAGGCGCTCGCCGTCGGCACGCAGATCCGCGGCTCGGCGCAGAAGCTGAACCTCGTCGCCGGCCTGATCCGCGGCAAGAAGGCGGAAGACGCGTTGAACATCCTCACCTTCTCGAAGAAGGCGATGGCGATCGACGTCCGCAAGGTGCTCGCCTCGGCGATCGCCAATGCGGAAAACAACCACAATCTCGACGTCGACAGCCTGGTCGTCGCCGAGGCGTCGGTCGGCAAGAGCCTGTCGATGAAGCGGTTCACTCCCCGCGCCCGCGGCCGTTCGTCCCGGATCGTCAAACCGTTCAGCCGCGTGCGCATCGTCGTCCGCGAGCAGCAGGAAGCGTAAAGACATGGGTCAGAAGACTTCACCGATCGGCTTTCGCCTTCAGATCAACCGGACCTGGGACAGCCGCTGGTACGCCGAGGGCGACGCTTATGCGCGTCTCCTGATGGAGGATCTCAAGATCCGCCAGTATATCATGAAGGCGCTGCCGCAGGCGGCGATCTCCAAGGTGGTGATCGAGCGGCCTGCCAAATTGTGCCGCATCTCCATCTATGCCGCGCGCCCCGGCGTGATCATCGGCAAGAAGGGCGCCGACATCGAGAAATTGCGCAAGCAGCTCGGCACGATGACCTCGTCCGACGTGTCACTGAACATCGTCGAGATCCGCAAGCCCGAGATCGACTCCCGCCTCGTCGCCCAGTCGGTCGCCGACCAGCTCGAGCGCCGCATCGCCTTCCGCCGTGCGATGAAGCGCGCGGTCCAGTCGGCCCTGCGCCTCGGCGCCGAGGGCATCCGCATCACCTGCTCGGGCCGCCTCGGCGGCGCCGAGATCGCGCGCACCGAATGGTATCGCGAGGGCCGGGTGCCGCTGCACACGCTTCGCGCCAATGTCGATTATGCCGAGGCGACCGCCCACACCGCCTACGGCGTGTGCGGCGTCAAGGTCTGGATCTTCAAGGGCGAGATCCTCGGCCACGATCCGCTGTCGCAGGATCGGCTGATGATGGAGGCCCAGACCTCCGGCGTCCGGCCCGCGCGCTGATTAGGAATTAGAAGATGCTGCAACCCAAACGCACCAAGTTCCGCAAGGCCTTCAAGGGCCGCATCCATGGCGACGCCAAGGGCGGAACGGCGCTCAACTTCGGCACCTATGGCCTGAAGGCGCTGGAGCCGGAGCGGATCACCGCCCGCCAGATCGAGGCGGCGCGCCGCGCGATCACGCGCCACATCAAGCGCCAGGGGCGGCTCTGGATCCGCATCTTCCCGGACGTCCCGGTGTCGTCGAAGCCGGCCGAGGTCCGCATGGGCAAGGGCAAGGGCGCGCCGGAGCATTGGGTGGCGCGGGTGAAGCCCGGCCGGATCCTGTTCGAGCTCGACGGCGTTCCCGGCGCGATCGCGAAGACCGCGTTCGAGCGCGCCGCCGAGAAGCTTCCGATCAAGACCAAGGTGATCGCCCGCCTTGGCGAATCGCTGCTTGAGGATGTCTGATCATGGCGAAGTTTGACAACGTTTCGAAGAATACCGACGACCAGCTCACCGAGCAGCTGGGCCAGCTGAAGCGCGAGCAGTTCAACCTGCGCTTCCAGGCGGCCACCAACCAGCTCGAGAAGCCGTCGCGAGTCCGCGAGGTGCGCCGCACCATCGCCCAGATCAAGACGCTGCAGAACGAGCGCGCCCGCGCCGCTCGTCCTAAGGCTTAAGGAGTAAGAGAATGCCCAAGCGCGTCCTCACCGGTACGATCGTGTCGGACAAGACCGACAAGACCGTGGTCGTCAATGTCGAGCGGCGGGTGAAGCACCCGCTCTACGGCAAGATCATCAAGCGGTCGAAAAAGTATCACGCCCATGACGAGGGCAACGAATATCGCGAGGGCGAGACCGTCCGCATCGAGGAGACGCGGCCGATCTCGAAATTGAAGACGTGGCGGGTGATCGACCGCGTCGACACCCATGCCACGCCGGCGAAGGCCGACGTCGCGTAGTTCAAGCGCTGTTCCCCGGCGAAAGCCGGGGTTCGGCGAGGTAGAAATTAAGACTGGGCCCCGGCTTTCGCCGGGGAACATGAAGGAAGGAATGGATCGATGATCCAGATGCAGTCGAACCTCGAGGTCGCCGACAATAGCGGCGCAAAGCGCGTCCAGTGCATCAAGGTGCTGGGCGGCTCCAAGCGTCGCTTCGCCGGCGTCGGCGACATCATCGTCGTGTCGGTGAAGGAGGCCGCGCCGCGCGGCCGCGTCAAGAAGGGCGACGTCCACAAGGCGGTGATCGTCCGCACCGCCAAGGACATCCACCGCGCCGACGGCTCGACCATCCGGTTCGATTCGAACGCGGCGG
>JAQGLF010000339.1 GCA_028293025.1 Alphaproteobacteria bacterium | reverse complement strand
GTCGAGGACGCACCCTTCGTCGCGGTCGAGATGAAAAGCGAGGGCGAGGGCCGTGAGCGTCGCCTCGCCTTCCGCCTCAACACCGGCGAAATCGTCATCGCGGGGCCGGACAATCCGCTCCGCTTCGCGGCCGGCAGCGATGGTCCCCATCCCTATGTCCGCGTCCGCGGCGGGCTCGAGGCGCTGGTGGCGCGAAGCGTCTATTACTAGCTGGCGGAGCTGGCGCTTGCCGAGGGTGGAGGCCAGACCGGCCTGTGGAGCAACGGCGCCTTCTTCCCGCTGGAGCCGGACGCATGAGCCTGGCCGATACCCTCCGCCACGCGCTGGAGCAGGGCCGCCGCCGCTCGCCGATCATCCTCCCCGGCGACGCGCTCGACGAAGGCGGCGACAGCCCGACGCCGGCCGCGGTCCTGGTTCCGGTGGTCGACCGGCGCGAGCCGACGGTGATCCTCACCGAGCGGCCGATGACGATGCGCAGGCATCCCGGCCAGATCAGCTTCCCGGGCGGCCGGATCGAGCCGGACGATGACGGGCCGATCGCCGCGGCCCTGCGCGAGGCGGAGGAGGAGATCGGTCTGCCACGCGACCGCGTCGACGTGATCGGCACCGCCGACCGCTATCGCACCGTCACCGGCTTCGAGATTATCCCCGTGGTCGGCGTCGTCCCGCCCGATCTGCGGCTCGCTCCCCATCCGGGCGAGGTCGCCGACATGTTCGAGGTGCCGCTCCACTTCCTGCTCGATCCGGCGCGGCAGATCGTGCGGACGGCCGAATGGCGGGGCCGCGACCGCACTTATTACGAGATCGAATGGGAGGGCCGCCGCATCTGGGGCGCGACCGCGGCGATGATCGTCAACCTGTCGCGCCGGCTGGAATTGGCATGAAGCTGCCCGCGGCGCCCTGGCAGAAAGCCGAGGCCATGTCCCGCCTGCTCACCGCCCTCGATTCGGCGGAAGGGGCGACGCGCTTCGTCGGCGGCTGCGTCCGCGACACCCTGCTCGGCCTGCCGGTCAGCGACGTCGATCTCGCGACGCGGCTCCCGCCCGACGAAGTGATGAAGCGGATTCGCAAGGCCGGCCTGAAACCGATCCCGACCGGCCTTGCCCACGGCACCGTCACCGCCTTGATCGGCAAGGGTTCGACGGTCGAGATCACCACCCTGCGCCGCGACGTCGCCACCGACGGTCGCCGCGCAACCATCGCCTATACCGACGACTGGCGCGAGGATGCGGCGCGGCGCGATTTCACGATCAACGCTTTGTCTGCCGATCCCGGGACCCTCGAGGTCTCCGATTATTTCGACGGCCTCGACGACCTCGCCGCCCGCCGCGTCCGCTTCATCGGCGACCCGATCCGGCGCATCGCCGAGGATCATCTTCGGATCCTGCGGTTCTTCCGCTTCCATGCCCGCTTCGGCCGCGGCGCGCCGGACCCGCAGAGTCTTGCCGCCTGCGCCGCCCGCGCCAACGACCTGATGGCGCTGTCGCGGGAGCGGATCGCCGACGAGCTGCTAAAGCTGCTCGCCATGGACGATCCCGCCCCCACCGTCGCGCTGATGCTGGACCATCTCATCTTGGCGCCGGTGCTTCCCGAGATCGCCGAAGCGGGCGTCGCCCGCCTTGGCGCCCTATCGCCACGGGAAAGGGCCGCGGGCACGCCGCCCGATCCGCTGCGGCGTCTCGGCGCGCTGCTGCCGCCGGACCCCGAGGTCGCCGTAGCGGTCGCGGTGCGGCTGCGGCTCTCCAATGCGGCGCGGCAGCGGCTGGTTTGCATCGCGCAGCGCGACGAGCCGGCATCCGAGCCCGCCGCGCTCGCCTATCGCACCGGTCTTCCCTGCGCGCTCGACCGCCTTCTCCTGAACGCGGCGCTGGATCAGGGACAGGCCGCGGCGGCTGTGCGGCGGCTCGAAGGCTGGGTGAGGCCGAAGCTGCCGGTCAGCGGCGGCATGCTGCTCGCGCGGGGCCTCGAAGCCGGTCCGGTCGTTGCGCGGACGCTCCAGGCGATCGAGCGCGACTGGCTCGAAGCGGGCTTTCCGGACGGGGCGGCATTCGAGACGATCCTCGAGAGCCGCCTCGCTCAGGCGTTGCGCGACAGCCAGTAATCGAGCGCCGCCTTCGGCTCCATCGGCCGGGCGAAATGGAAGCCCTGGCCGTGCGAGCAGCCGAGGTCCAGGAGCGCCGGCAGCAATTCGGGCGTGTCGATGCCCTCCGCCGTGGTCTCCATGCCGAGGGCGTTGGCGAGCGAGAGGATGGCGCGGACGATCGCCACCGAATCCCCGTCGGCCAGCATGCCCCGAACGAAGCTCTGGTCGATCTTGAGGATATCGATCGGCAGGCGCTGGAGGTAGGCGAGCGAGGTATAGCCGGTGCCGAAATCGTCCATCGCGATGCGCACGTCGAGCATCTTCAGGGCGGCGAGCACCTCGGCCGCGCGTTTCGGATCCTGGACGATCGCGCTCTCGGTCAGCTCAAGCGTGAGCCGCTCGCCGCCGATGCCGAACCGGTCCAGCGAGGCGGCGACCGCCTCGGCGACATCGTCGCGCGCGATCTGGATCGGCGACAGATTGACGCTGATCGCGATCGGAAGCGGCCGCCCCGCCTGCGCGTCCCATTCGCCGAGGATCCGCAGCGCCTCGTCCAGCGCCCAGCGGCCGAGCGGGACGATCAGCCCCGATTCCTCGGCGACGGCGATGAACTCGGTCGGCGCGATCGGGCCGCGCGTGCCATGGTTCCAGCGGGCAAGCGCTTCGAAGCCGGAGATGGCGCCGGAGCGCAGCTCGACGATCGGCTGCAGCGCGAGCCGCAGGCCGCCGGCCTCGACCGCCCGCCGCAATTCGGTCTCGATGCTGAAGCGGCGCCGGGCGGCGCGCGCCTGGTTGGGTTCGTAGATCTGGACGTCGCCGCTGCCCTTCGCCCGCTTGAGCGCAAACTGGGCGTTGCGCAGCACCTCCTCGGGCAGGATTTCGCCGCCGCTCAGCAGGGCGCAGCCGACCGCGCAATCGACCCGGATCTCCAGCTCGGACAGGCGGAACGGCTCCGACAGCGCCGCCTTGATCCGTTCCGCCGCCTGCAGCGCGTCCTCGAGGCCGCGATCGAGGCGCAGCAGGATGGCGAATTCGTTGCCGCCGGTCCGGGCGAGCAGGTCGTTCGCCCGCAGCGCCGAGACCAGCCGGCGAGCGAAGGTGATGAGCAGCTCGTCGCCGGCGAGCGCGCCGACGCATTCGTTGACGCGGCTGAAGCGGGTGATGTCGACCACCAGCACGGCATGGCTTCCCGGCTGGAAAGCGGGGCCCTCGAGCACCGCTTCGACCTGCTCGTTGAAGGCGGTCCGGTTGGGCAGGCCGGTGAGGCTGTCCCGCATCATCTCGGCGCGGAGGCTGTTCTCGGTCTCCACCTGCGCGGTCTTGTCGAGCAGGGTGACGAGGACCCGGCGGCCGAGCGCGGGGACCGCCTCGAACCGCACCAGCCGCACGGCGAAGATGCGCCCGCCGACGGGAAGGCCGTCGGTTGCGTCGAACTGGCAGATCTTGTCCTCGCCGCGGAGGAAGGACCGGATCCGGGGAAGGATCCCGCTGGCGCCGAGGAAAGAGACCTTTCCGCTGCGGTAGCCGTCGTCGCCGAGGCCGTTCGGCCCGGCCAGCGCGCCGAAAAGCGCATTCGAAAGATCGACGAACGCTTCGTCGTCCTCGCCGAGGCAGACGACCGCCGCCGCGACCGGGAGCGCATCGAGGAAATCCTGGCGGGCGCGGGCGAATTCCCGCTCGGCGGGCGTCAGCGAGGATGCGCGCCCCGCGGCCCGCGCCGGGGGAGCTTCGACCAGCACTTTACGGCGCGCGGGCGACGCTGCGGCATCCATCCCTGCGGCATAGGCCGAGGCGGTTAATTTCCTGTTTGACCTGCGAAAAGCCGCCTTCGGTCAGAAGCGATTGTTCCGCGGGAAGCCGAGCGGCGGCATCCGCCCCGCGGCGCCGCGCGCCGTGCGCCACGGGTTGAGGTCGGCCTCGGTCCGGCGGCGGCCGCTCTCGCCGCCCATGTCCCAGCTCAGCCCGTCGGCGAAGCGGAAGGGAATCGCGTCGGAAAGGCCGCCGTCGCGATAACGCTGTAGCTGGACGCCCTGGCCGCGGCCCATTTCCGGCAGCTCGGCGAGCGGATAGACGACCATCTTGCGATTGTCGCCGATCACCGCGACATAATCGTCTTCCGCGGCGACCGGCCGGACCAGCTTCAGACTCGCGCTGGGCCGCAGGTTGACCACCTGCTTGCCCTTGCGGGTCTCGGCGATCACCGCCTCGGTCGAGGTGACGAAGCCGCGCCCGTCCGAACTCGCCAGCAGCAGCTTCGCGCCGGGCGCGGCGGCCAGCAGGGCGGTGATATTCCCCTCGCCTTCGATGTCGACCATCAGCCGCACCGGCTCGCCGAAGCCGCGGCCGCCGGGAAGCCGGTCCGCCGCCAAAGTGTAGAAACGGCCGTTGGCGGCGGCGAGCAGGATCTTGTCGGTGGTCGAGGCGTGGAAGAAGAAGCGCGGGCCGTCGCCTTCCTTGAACTTCATCGCCTCCGGATTGGACAGGTCGACATGGGCCTTCATCGCCCGGATCCAGCCGCGCTGCGACATGATCACGGTGATCGGCTCGCGCTCGATCATCGCCTCGAGCGGGATCTCCCGCGTCGGCGCGGCTTCCTCGATCAGGGTCTTGCGCCGTCCGAGCGCCGTCTCCGGGCCGTAGCGGGTCTTGAGCGCGCCCAGGTCGCGCTTCAACCGGTTGCGCTGGAGGCGGGGCGAGTCGACCAGCTTGACCAGCTCCCCACGCTCCTTGGTGAGCGTGTCGCGCTCGCCCCGGATCTGCATCTCCTCGAGCTTGCGCAGCGAGCGCAGCCGCATGTTGAGGATCGCTTCCGCCTGGCGGTCGGTGAGCGCGAATTCGGCGATCATCACGGCCTTGGGTTCGTCCTCCTCGCGGATGATCTGGATCACCCGGTCGAGGTTCAGATAGGCGATGAGATAGCCTTCGAGCAGTTCCAGCCGGTCGTCGATCTTGGCGATCCGGTGCTGGGCGCGGCGGACAAGGACGGTGAACTGATGAGCGAGCCAGGCCGACAGCACTTCCTTCAGGCCCATCACCTTCGGCGTGCGATGCTCGTCGAGCACATTCATGTTGAGCGGCACCCGCACCTCGAGATCGGTGAGGCGGAACAGGCTCTCCATCAGCGTGCCGGCATCGACGGTGCGGCTGCGCGGCTCCAGCACGATGCGGATCTCCGCATCGGATTCGTCGCGAATGTCGGCGAGGATCG
>JAQGLF010000331.1 GCA_028293025.1 Alphaproteobacteria bacterium | reverse complement strand
CAGGACGCGCTGCTCGTCGCACCGCCCGGATCGGGCAAGACGCTCGCCGGCTTCCTCCCCACCCTCGTCGAGCTGATCGAGGCCCCGCAAGAGGGCCTCCATACCCTCTATGTCTCGCCGCTCAAGGCGCTCGCGGTCGACGTCCAGCGCAATCTGCTGGCGCCGGTCGAGGAGATGGGCCTGCCGATTCGGGTCGAGACGCGGACCGGCGACACGCCCGCCGACCGCAAGGCGCGGCAGCGGGCGCGGCCGCCGCAAATCCTGCTGACGACGCCCGAATCTTTGAGCCTGCTGCTGAGCCACGAGGACAGCGCGCAGCTCTTCGCCGGGCTGAAGACCGTTGTCGTCGACGAGGTCCACGCCTTCGCCAGCGGCAAGCGCGGCGACCTCCTCTCGCTGTCGCTCGCGCGCCTGCAGAAGCTGGCGCCGGCGATGCGGCGGGTGGCGCTCTCCGCCACCGTCGCCGACCCCGAAGCCTATCAGGGCTGGCTGGCGCCCGACGGCGACGCCGAGCTGGTCGATCTCGTCATCGGCGATCCGGGCGCCGAGCCCCAGGTCGCGATCATGCTGCCGGAGGACGAGCGCATCCCCTGGTCCGGCCATAGCGGCCGCTGGGCGGCGCAGAACGTGATGCGCGAGATCGCGCGGCACAAGATGACGCTCGTCTTCTGCAACACGCGCAGCCTTGCCGAATTGATCTTCCAGGATCTGTGGACGGTGAATGACGACGGCCTGCCGATCGGCATCCACCACGGCTCGCTGTCGGTCGAGGCGCGGCGCAAGGTCGAGTCGGCGATGGCGGCGGGGCGGCTGCGCGGGCTCGTCTGCACCGCCAGCCTCGATCTCGGCGTCGACTGGGGCGACATCGATCTCGTCATCCAGATGGGCGCGCCGAAAGGCTCGTCCCGCCTGCTGCAGCGGATCGGCCGCGCCAATCACCGGCTCGACGAGCCGTCCGAGGCGATCGTCGTCCCCGGCAACCGCTTCGAATATCTCGAGGCGCGGGCCGCGCTCGACGCGATCGAGCGGCACGAGCTCGACCCGGACCATTTCCGCCCCGGCGCGATCGACGTCCTCGCCCAGCATATCATGGCCGCCGCCTGCGCCGCCCCGTTCCGCGAGCAGGAGATGCTGGTGGAACTGCGCTCGGCCGCGCCTTATGCGGGGCTTTCGGAAGAACTCTTCCGGCAGGTCCTCGCCTATATCGAGAATGGCGGCTATTCGCTGCGCGCCTATGACCGCTTCCGCCGGCTGACGCGCGAGGCGGACGGGACCTGGCGGGTCTCGCATCCGCGCTTCATCCAGCAGCATCGTATGAACGCTGGCATCATCGTCGACGCGCCTTTGCTCGACGTTCGCTTCCGCCGCGGCCGCAAGCTCGGCACCGTCGAGGAATATTTCGCCTCGACCTTGTCGCCGGGCGACACCTTCTTCTTCGCCGGCCTGGTGCTGGAGGTGGAGAAGATCGACGGCACCGATCTGTTCGTCCACGCCACCACCAAATCGGCCCGCATCCCGACCTATGTCGGCACCCGCATGGCGATGACCACCAACCTTGCCGACCGCGTCCGCCAGTTCCTGTGGGACCGGGAGCAATGGCCGCGCTTTCCCGACGACGTGCGCGAATGGCTGGAGGCGCAGGCCTACCGCTCGATGCTGCCGCGCCCGGACCAATTGCTGGTCGAGACCTTTCCGCATGAGCATCGCCATTACATGGTCGTCTACTCGTTCGAGGGCTGGAACGCGCACCAGTCGCTCGGCATGCTGATCACGCGGCGGATGGAAAGCGCCGGGCTGAAGCCCCTGGGCTTCGTCTCCAACGATTATGCGCTGGCCTGCTACGCGCTGGAGCCGATCGAGGACCCGTCGTCCCTCTTGTCGCCCGATCTGCTAGAGGACGAATTCGTCGACTGGGTCCAGGGCTCGAACCTCCTGAAGCGCGCCTTTCGCGAGGTGGCGGTGATCGGCGGGCTGGTCGAACGCCACCATCCGGGCAAGCGCAAGTCGGGGCGGCAGGTCACCTTCTCGACCGACCTCATCTACGACGTGCTGCGCCGCTACGAGCCCGACCATCTGCTGCTGCGCGCCGCCTGGGAGGACGCCAAGGGCAAGCTCACCGAGGTCGGCCGCCTCGCCCGGCTGCTCGACCGCGCGCAGGGGACGATGGTCCATGTGACGCTCGACCGGGTGTCGCCGATGGCGGTGCCGGTGCTCGTCATCGTCGGCCGCGAGGCGACGGCGACCGGCCTCGCCGACGATGCCTTGCTGATCGAGGCGGAGAGCCTCGCGGAAATGGCGATGCGGGTGGACTGAGCCCGAACAGGCCGTTCAGGCGAAGAAGCCGGTTCCGTGCAGGTCCACCGGCGGCGCCGACGCGAAATGGATCACGTAATCGACGCCCGCCTGGTAGCCGGCCTCGCCATTGGCGTCGACGACGAGGAAGGTCTGACCGGCGAGCTGACCCGAATCGGGGGTGAAGAAGAGGGCGTGCCCCGCCGCCAGCGCGGCCGGGCCGAGCGCCGCCGCCAGATCGGCATCGAAGCTGCCTTGGGACAGGGCGCCTTTGGTCACCGCCGCGTCGAGGCCCGTGACATTCCCCGGCAGGTCGATCACATCCGAGCCGAAGCTGAAATCGAGGATCGTGTCGTAATGGCTGCCGGTCGATTCCCCGGCCGACATGTAGACGAAGCGGTCGGCGCCCGCGCCGCCGGCCAGCATGTCGGCGCCGGCGCCGCCTGCGATCACATCCGCGCCGCCGCCTCCGGTCAGCACGTCGTCGCCGTCGCCGCCCAGCAACACGAAATGGCCGCTGGTCTCGCCCGAGCCGTCGAAGGAAAGATGATTCGCGGCGCCGAGCGCCTCGGCCGAGACGGTGAGGGTGTGGCCCGGGGCGACGCTCCCCGCGGCGGCGGTCAGAGTGTAATCGCTGCCGGCCATCAGCACGACCCGCTCGAACATGGCGCCGAAGCCGGCCAGCGACACGTTGGCATTGCCGCCGCCGAGGACGAGCTGGTCGTCCGAGCCGCTGCCGATGTCGCCCATGGCCCGCTCGCCTTCGGTCAGGATGGTGCGGGTGTCGGCGTCGATGAACAGACCGGCGCCGAGGCCGAAGGCGGGCTGCGACGAGATGAAGTTGATATGGTCGCCGGTCGGAGTGAGGAAGCTCGCCAGTGCAACCGAATCGCCGTCGGCGCCGCCGAGCGGCGCCAGCGCCGACTCCGGCTGCAGCCATATGACCGGCGCCGGCGCCTCGTCCTGCGGCAACAGCCATATGACCGGAGCCTCGGCGCCCAATGTGCCGAATGTGCTTCCGGGCAGGCCGGTCCCGTCCGCCGGCACTTGGGGCGGAGGCTGCGGCAGGCCGGTATCGCGCATGAGAAGGTCGCCGCGCAGCGACGATGCTGCGTCGGTCTCCAACAGGCCGCGCCAGGAGAAGCCGTTGAGCCATTCGGTGCCCAACCAGCCCCATCGTCCGAACGAGAATAAGCTCACTTTTTGGCGCTCCCCCGAGTCGCAAGACCCCGTATCGTCAACTGGTTAGCACAGCTGCCCCCCGCACGCCAACGGCCCGATTTCGGGTTAGAAAGCCGCAGGGTCGGACTCAGGATTCGGGGCCGGCGGGCGCGATCGGCCGGTCCAGATAGGCCTCGCGGCGCGCCCCGCGCCGGCGGCGCAGCAACAGAAAGCCGCCGCCGGCCAGCAGCCCGAGCGCCGCGGCGCGGCCGGGAAAGCTGCGTTTCGGCCGGTTGCGGACCTTGGCGGCCCTCTCCGGCGGCACTGTGGGCGCCGGCCCGGCTGCCGGCTGCCGCGGCTGGGTCCGCGCGTCCGCCTCCTGGTCCTTCTCCAGCTCCGAGTTCAATTCTCCGCCCATCAGCAGGATATAGGCGCTGAGATAGAGCCAGGTGAGGAAGACGATGACGCCGCCGAGCGAGCCGTAGGTCGCGTTGTAATTGCCGAAATGGGACACGTAGAGGCCGAAGCCCAAACTCGCGATCAGCCAGAGCAGGCTCGCCGCGGCGGAGCCGGGCGTGATCCACCGCCACGGCGCGCCGGGCCGATTCGGCGCGTAGCGATAGGCCAGAGCGAGAGCGGTGCCGACGACTGCCAGCGCGACCAGCCAGGTGACGAGCCGGACGAGGACATGGACGACGCCCGGAACGCCCGGCAGGAAGGCCTCGACCGCCGCGGTGATCGAGATCGCCGCGGCCGCCAGCAGCATGACGAGGAGGCCGCCCAGCGTCATCGCCAGCGACAGCAAAAGGGTCCGGACGAAGCTTCGCGTCTCCTTCACCTCGAACGCGATGTTGAGCGCGGTGACGATGCCCGACGCGCCCTTGCTGGCGCCGTAGAGGGCGAGCGCCAGGGCCAAAGCGAGGCTGAGCCCCTTGCTCGATTTGGGCGAGGCGGTGAGGCTCTTCAGCTGGTCGGCGATCAGGGCGGCGGCGTCGCGCGGCAGCGACGCGAACAATGTGCCGATATGCCGGGCCACCGTCGGCGGGTCGGCGACCAGCCCGTAGACCAGCACCACCGAGGCCAGCAAAGGCACGAAGGCGAGGAAGGCGTAGAAGGCGACCCCGGCGGCCAGGAAGCCGACATTGTCCTCGCTCGCCTCCTTCCAGGTGCGGATGAGGAGGCCCGTCCATGCGGAGGTCGCGGGCCAGCGGACGGGTTGGATTGTCATGCCGCCGCAACCGCGCGCGGGCGGCGGCGGTTCCCCGCTTCTGATAAACCGATCTTGTTAGCTATGGCGTATCACTGCACATTTGGAGCCGACG
>JAQGLF010000330.1 GCA_028293025.1 Alphaproteobacteria bacterium | reverse complement strand
GCCCGCGAGCGGCAGCGGCGCGCCGCAGGCGGCGCATTCGGCCGAGCGGCGGCCGACATGCCAGCTGGTGGCGGCGCAATCCGGGCAGGCCACCGCCTCGCCGCGCCGGAACGGCCCGCGCCGCATCGTGCCTCCGCCGGTCGTGCCTCCGTCCGCCATGATCGCCCTCCTCGCCCCCTCCCGGAGCTAACAGATACGCGAGCGGCGGGAAGCGGCTGTTTCGCTGCGACAACGAAGGTGGCGACCGGGCGTGGCGCGCGAGCCACAGGGATGAGGAGCGTGTACGCCGCTTGACAGCGCGCGCCTGGCTGGCGGAGACAGCGGCGATGACGCTGAAGCTCTATTACCACCCCCTCTCCTCCTTCTGCCAGAAGGCCCTGATCGCCTTTTACGAACGGGACGTGCCGTTCGAGGGCGTGATCGTCGACTTGGGCGATCCGGCGCAAAGGGCGGCGCTCGAGGCTCTCTGGCCGATCGGCAAATTCCCGGTGCTGGGCGACGAGGAAAAAGGGGTGACAGTGCCCGAGGCGAGCCTCGTGGTCGAATATCTCGACCGCGCCCGGCCCGGTCCGCCGCCGATGATCCCGGCCGACGCCGATGCCGCGCTCCAGGTCCGGCTCTGGGACCGGCTCATCGACAATTACATCCACCTGCCGATGCAGAAGGTGGTGGGCGACAGTCTACGGCCCGAGGGCAGCAAGGATCCGCACGGCGTCGCTGAAGCCAAGGCGCAGATCGCCAGATCCTGGACGATCCTCGACGCGCATCTGGCGAAGAGCGGCGCCGACTGGGCTGCGGGCAAGGCCTTCACCCTCGCCGACTGCGCCGCCGCGCCGGCTTTGTTCTACGGCAACGTCGTCCGGCCCTTTGACGGCCATGCCCAGGTCGAGGCTTATTTCGACCGCCTCATCGACCGCCCCAGCTTTGCCCGCTGCATCGAGGAGGCGCGGCCTTACTGGAAATTCTTTCCGCTGGAATGGCCGGAATCCTACCTCTGACGGTCCGACGGCGGCGAATCCCGACCCTTATCCCGGCAGCGCCGCGCTGCCATTGATCCTGAAGCGCGTGCGGCCGCCGGCGGGCTGCGGCAGGCCGATGCGGGAGACCGGCTGACCGCCGCCGACCCAGATTTCCACCGGCCCCGGCTCGATCCGGCGCCTGCCCTGCGGGTCGACGATGCTGAGCGCCCGGTCCTTTAACGTGAATCGGACCCGCCGCGTCTCGCCCGCCTTGAGGTGGAGGCGCTGGAAGCCCTGCAGCGCGCGGATCGGCGCGCCGGGCACGCCGGGATGCGACACATAGAGCTGAACCACCTCGTCGCCGTCCCGCCCGCCGCTGTTGGTCACCTCGGCGGAGATCGTGGCTTCCCCCGAAGCCGGAACGGTCGCGGCGTCGGCCCGCACATTCGCGTAGCGGAAGCTGGTATAGCTGAGGCCGTAGCCGAAGGGATAAAGCGGCGCGCCGTTGAAGTAACGATAGGTGCGGCGCGCCATCGAATAATCGTCGAAGGCGGGGAGCTGATCGGCGGATTTGTAGAATGTGACGGGGAGCCTTCCGGCCGGGCTGAAATCGCCCGCGATCAGCGACGCGATCGCGGTCCCGCCCTCCTCTCCCGGATACCAGGCCTCGACGATCGCCGGCACATGCGCATCGGCCCAGTTCACGCCGAGTGCGCTGCCGTTCATCAGCACCAGCACGAGCGGCTTGCCGGTCGCCTGGACGCGCTCGAGCAGGCGTTCCTGCGGCGCCGGAAGATCGAGGCTGGTGCGGTCGCCGCCGGCAAAGCCCGGCGCTTCGACCTTCATCTCCTCGCCTTCGACGCGCGCGGAAAGGCCGCCGACGAAGACCACGAGATCGGCCTTGCGCGCCGCTTCGACCGCGTCGTCCCCGCTTTGGGCGGGCATGCTCCAGACAAGGCGCTGCTCGCCGCGCGCACCGCGCTGGACGGCTTCGACGCGGATCGGATATTTCCGCCCCGCCTGCAGGGCGGCCTTGCCCGAGGCGATGGACGGTGCGTCGCCGACTCCCCATTCGTCCGTGACCAGGATGTCGCCGATCCAGATCCGGTAACCGTTCTGGCTGAGGACGCGGAAGCGATAGTCGCCCGTCGCGGGCGGCACGAGCATGCCCGTCCAGCGGATTGCGCTCTCCCGCTCGCCGCGCCAGGTGAAGCTCGCATTCGGTTCGACGCTGGTGGCGGTGGGCGCACCCTGGAGATTGGTGCCGGCGAAGGTCTCGGCCCTGAGGCCATGGGTCCGGCAATCGGCGTCGACGCACAGGACGGAATCCGGCACCGGCGGCTCGGCCGGGCCGATCAGGCCGGTCCCCTGGACGAAGACGATTTCCGATCGGGGGAAGCGGGCGCGAAGGCCGTCGAGCACCGTTACGGGCTTCGACGGCGTGCCGTAATAATTGCCGATCAAGGCATCGAGGCTGTCGGCATTGGGGCCGATCACCGCGATCGTCCGGGGCGCCTGCCGGAGCGGCAGCAGATCGGCCCGGTTCCTGAGTAGGACCATCGAGGCCTGCGCCATCTTCAGCGCGAGCGCGCGATGCGCCGGCGTGTCGTTGTCGGCGGGGGTGATGCCGGGGAAAACCCGTGACGGCGGGTCGAACATGCCGAGGCGGATGCGGGCGGAGAAGAGCCGGCGCAGCGCAGTGTCGATCACCGCTTCGGGCAGCAGCCCCCGCTTCACCGCCGCGACGATCGGGCCCTGCTCGGTGGTCCAGTTGTTGCGGAAATCGCCGCAGATGACGTCCATTCCCGCCTTGAAGCCGGCGGCGACGCCCTCTTCCGGCGTCTGCGTGTAGTGAAGCGCGTCTGGACGGTAGATGTTGGCGGCGGCGCCGCAGTCCGAAACGACATAGCCCTTGAAGCCCCAGGCATCGCGCAGCCGGTGCTGGAGCAGATCCGGACTGGCGCAGGCGGGGATGCCGTCGACCGCGTTATAGGCGCACATGACCGACTGGACGTTGGCCTCGGTCACCGTGGCGCGGAAGGCGGGAAGGTAGGTATCCTCGAGATCGTGGGGCGAGGGATGGACGTCGGTGCGGTGCCTGCTCGATTCCGGGCCGCTATGGACCGCATAATGTTTCGAGGTCGCGATCGTCTGAAAATATCTCGGGTCGTCGCCCTGCAGGCCGCGAATGAAGGCGATCCCCATCCGGCCGGTCAGATACGGGTCCTCGCCATAGGTTTCCTGGCCGCGCCCCCAGCGCGGATCGCGGAAGATGTTGATGTTGGGCGACCAGACAGTGAGGCCGCGATACCAGTCGGTGCCGCCGTCCGGATGGCGCCGCTCGACATATTTGGCGCGGAATTCGACGCCGATGGTCCCGGCGACATCGTGCATCAGCAGCTGGTCCCAGCTCGCGGCCATGCCGACCGCCTGGGGGAAGACGGTCGCGACGCCGGCGCGGGCGACGCCGTGAAGGCCCTCGCTCCACCAATTATATTCGGGGATTTCGAGCCGGGGAATGGCCGGCGCGAAATTGCCGAGCTGCGCCGCTTTCTCCTCGAGCGTCATCCGGGAGACGAGCGCAGCGGCGCGCCGATCGACGCCGAGCGACGGGTCACGCCAGGGCTGCGCCGCCGCATCCTGCCGGGCATAAGCGGCCGGGCAAAGCGCCACGGACCCGAACAGGGCGGCAAGCGCAAGAGCTTTGCGGTTCATCCTCTTCCTCCCTCTCCCTCGACCGGGGCGATGATGTTACCGCTACCATGAAGGCGCGGATCGAGAAAGACGGGAAGGCTTTAGCCGAGCGCGTTTCGGAGCAGTTCGTTGACCATTTGCGGGTTGGCCTTGCCCTGCATCGCCTTCATCACCTGGCCGACGAAGAAGCCGAACAATTTGTCCTTGCCGGACCGGTATTCCGCCAACTTGTCGGGGTTCGCCGCCAGCACCTCGGCGATGGCCTCGTCGATCGCGCCGGTGTCGCTGGTCTGCCTGAGGCCGCGTTCCTCGACGATCGCGGCGGGGTCCTGGCCGGTGTCGAGCATGATCTCGAACACCTGCTTGCCGAGCGTGCCCGAGAGGGTGCCGTCTGCGATCAGGCGGAGCAGCTCGGCACCCTGGGCCGGACTGACCGGGCTGTCCTCAATGCCGCGGCCGAGGCGGTTGAGGGCCCCGAACAGGTCGGAGATCACCCAGTTGGAGGCGCGGCGGGCGGTTTCCTGCGCGGCCGCCGAGGGCGCTTCCGCTGAGATCCCGGCCTCCGCCGGGATGACGTGGGAAAGTAAGGATTCGAACCAGCGCGCGGTCTCGACGTC
>JAQGLF010000327.1 GCA_028293025.1 Alphaproteobacteria bacterium | reverse complement strand
TCGGCGTCGATCGTCTCGCGCAGGTGGAGCACCTCCTGGTCGGTAAGGTCCTGGACCCGCCGCTCGGGCGCGATGCCCAGCTTGGTCGTGATCTCTTTCGCCTTGGTCCGGCCGATGCCGTGGATGTAAGTCAGCGCGATTTCGACGCGCTTGTTGGTCGGGATGTTGACGCCCGCAATACGTGCCATGGGATGTTTTTCTCCTGCTCCACAGGGAGGCTGGCGAACCTCCCTATCTCAGCGCTTCGGTGGCCCGAAACAGCGATAGCCGACGCGCGCACGAAAGCGCCGCCGGACGACCGGTTATCGGGATGAGCAGCAAATAGGATCGCGCGAGAGGCGAGTCAAGGGAGGGAAGACGCCCGGATCGCCCCTTTTTGCGTCAGCGCGGCATGAAGCGGAGGCCGGGAGGCGCCGCCGTCTCGACATGCTCCTCATGATAGATGTCGAGGAAGATCTCCGTCCGGCCCGGCGCCGCCGCGCCGCAGTCGAGCGGAGCGATTTCGACGATATTGCCGAACCCGCCGGCGGCGCCGGGGCGCTGGGCGCCGATCCGGGGTATCGCGCCGTCGGCGCAGCGCAAACGGGCGAGATAGGCGCGCTCGCCCTCCGGACCGGCGACGCGCACGGGGTTTTGCAGACTGCCGAGCGGAAAGGCGGCCGCCGCGGCGAGCTCGCGCTCATATTCGGCATCGGACGAGCCCTCGCCGATCCCGGCCATCGCCTGCTCGGGCGGCGCGGTGCGCTGGCCGAGCTTCTGCGCCCAAGCGGCGGGGGCGGCGAGCGTGGCCGCTAAGAGAAAGAGGATGAGGGATTTACGCATGGTCACTCCTGCGGCGGATCTAGGGTCTGGGCGCGATTCCCGCAACGCGCTTGCGGGTGCCGGAAGCGTTCCGGCGGTGGAACAAGCGTCGCGGCCCGCGCGTCTAGGGCCTTCAAGATGGCCGCCGCCCCGGCGCCGGACCATCCAGTTTTGGCAGCAGGAGGAACGCTCATGGGTATTATCATCTGGTTGATCGTCGGCGGCATCGTCGGCTGGCTCGCAAGCCTGATCATGCGGACCGACGCGCAGCAGGGCCTCCTGCTCAACATCGTTGTCGGCATCGTCGGCGCGGTCATCGGCGGCCTCATCTTCGGCCGCGGCAACATCAACAATAGCGGCCTGACGGTCACCACCTTCCTGGTCTCGCTGGTCGGCGCGGTCATCCTGCTCGCCATCGTCAACCTCGTCCGCCGCGGCTCCGTCCGCTAGGACGACGCGGGGCAAAGAGGCCGCTCCGGCCTCGGCCGGGGCGGCTTTTCCTCATTCCAGCTCGAAGCTGATCGAGAGGGTGACGGAGAGGCTCTGCTCGCCCGGATCGATCTCGGTCCCCGCCGACCGCATCTGCGCCATCATCGGCCGCGGGAAGACGGGGCCCGCCGCGCCCGCCTCGCTGATCGAGAGGATGCGGCCCACTCTCTTGCCGGTGGCGCGGGCATAGAGCTCGGCGCGGGCGCGGGCGACGCCGAGCGCCTTCGTCCGCGCTTCGTCGAGCGCCTCCTCCGGCTTCGACACTTCCAGCGACGGCCCGCTGATCTGGTTCGCGCCCTGCGCCACCAGCGCATCCAGGATCGCGCCGGTCGCGGCGACGTCGCGGAAGCGGATCGTGACCTCGTTGGTCGCCTGGTAGCCGGCGATCTGCGGCGCGCCGCCGGGCGCCGGATCCTGACGATATTGAGGGAACAGGCTGACGGCGCTGGTCTGGACGTCGCGGTCGGCAATGCCGGCGCGGCGGAGGGCGGACCGCACCGACGCCATGCGGCGGGCATTTTCGGCCAAGGCGGCGGTCGCGCTGGGCGCGATGGCGACGACGCCCGCACTGATCCGGGCGAGATCGGGGACGCGGCTCGCCTCGCCCGTCGCGACCACATCGAGACGAGTGCCGGCGATCTGCGGCGCGGGCGCCGGCTGCGCCTGGGCGAAAGCGGGCGCCGCGGCAGCGAGAAGGAGGGCAGCGACAAGGCTCTTCATGATCATGCTCCGAACCGACCGGGGGGCCGTCGCGGCCCGTCATCGCCTAACGCAGCAGCGGCTGCACCTTTGCTGAACGCGCGCCGGCCGGCCGGCGGCGCAAAAGCGGGTTGACGAAAACCGGGCAAACTGGGATTGGAGAGGCCATGTCGCTGACCTTCAAGCCTCTGGCCGACGCCGACGCCTTCCGCGCCGCCGCTTCGCATGCCTGGCTTTGGTGGCGGGAAATTCCTCGCGCGGCGGCATGTGATCGATGGTGAACGGGATTCTCTAGAACAGTCCCACGACCAAAGAACAGGCCCGCCGCCCCGGCGGGCTTTTTCTTTTCACCACGATCTCCGAGGATTTCCGACCATGTACATGAACGCCAATCTGGCTGCTCGGGCCGGCGATGCCGGCCTCGAAGCGCCCGTCGATGCCGTTCTCGCCCGGCTGTTCGACGGCGCGACCCTCGATCCGGCCTCCACCGAGCTGCTGTTCGGCGAGATCGTCGCCGGACGCCTTGCCGAACCGGTGATCGCCGGCATGCTGATCGCGCTGCGGCTGCGGGGCGAAACGGCGGACGAGATGATCGGCGCCGCACGCGCCCTGCGCGCGGCCGACGAGGATTTCCCCAGGCCCGATTACCTCTTCGCGGATTGCTGCGGAACCGGCGGCGACGGCTCCGCCTCGATCAACGTCTCGACCGCCGCCGCCTTCGTCGCCGCCGCCGCCGGCCTGCCGGTCGCCAAGCACGGCACCCGCTCCATCACCTCCCGCTGCGGCTCGGCCGACGTGCTCGAGCAGCTCGGCGCGAAGCTCGATCCTTCGCCGGAAGTGTCGCGCCGCGCGCTCGACGAGACCGGAATCTGCTTCCTGTTCGCGCTTCGCTACCATCCCGGCCTGCGCCATGCGGGGCCGGTGCGGCGGGCGCTCAAGGTCCGCACGATCATGAACCTGCTCGGCCCCTGCGTGAACCCGGCCGAGCCGCCGGTGCAGCTGCTCGGCGTCGCCAGCCCCGACCGGCTGGAGACGGTGGCGGCGACCGTCGCCGCGCTCGGCGTCTCGCGCGCGCTCGTCGTCCACGGCTCCGGCCTCGACGAGATCGCGCTCCACGGCGAGACGAAGGCGGTGCGGGTCATCGACGGCGCGCTCGAGCCGGTGACGATCACGCCCGAGCAGGCCGGGCTGGAGCGGCGGCCGGTCGAAGTGCTGAAGGGCGGCGGGCCGGAAGAGAATGCCGAGCGGCTGAAGGCGCTGCTGATGGGCTAT
The DNA here is from genome assembly GCA_028293025.1 of Alphaproteobacteria bacterium. Taxonomy (GTDB): domain Bacteria; phylum Pseudomonadota; class Alphaproteobacteria; order Sphingomonadales; family Sphingomonadaceae; genus Allosphingosinicella. The sequence continues at coordinate 6,510 of JAQGLF010000327.1, read as the reverse complement.
GGCCTCGACGCCGAGACCGAGGTCGTGGCGCTCAACGCCGGCGCGCTGCTGATGATCGCGGGGCTGGCGGGCGATCTGCGCGAAGGCACTGCCCGCGCGCTCGACGTGCTTCGCTCCGGCGAGGCCCACCAGCGGCTCAAGCTGTTTGTCGAGGCGACGCATGGCTGAAGCGGAGGGCGTGCTCGGCGAGATCGTCGCGCGCAAGAAACGGGATGTGGCGGCGCGGCTCGCCGGCGTGGATCTCGCGACTTTGCGGGCGCGGGCCGAGCCGACGCGGCGAAGCCTGAGGGCGGCGCTGGCCCGGCCCGGCGCGCGCTTCATCATGGAGGTGAAACGCGCTTCCCCGTCGCTGGGGAAATTGCGCGCCGAAGCCGATCCGGCGGCGATCGCGCGTGCTTATGCCGGAGCCGCCGACGCGATCAGCGTGCTGACCGACAATCCTTATTTCGGCGGCTCGCTCGAGGACCTGCGGGCGGTGCGCGAAGCCTTTGCCGGCCCAATCCTCGCCAAGGATTTCATCGTCGATCCCCGCCAGGTGGCGGAAGCGCGGCTGCACGGCGCCGATGCCGTGCTGGCGATCCTCGCGGTGCTTTCGGACGCGGAAGTGCAGACGGTGACCGCCGAGGCGGAGCGGCTCGGCATGGAGCTGCTGGTCGAAGCGCATGACGAAGCCGAGGTGCGGCGCGCCGTCGGCCTCGGCGCCGGGCTGGTGGGCGTCAACAACCGCAATCTGAAGACGCTCGAGGTCGATCTCGCCGTGACCGAGCGGCTGGCGGGGCTGGTCCCGCCCGGCATTCTCGTCGTCGCCGAATCGGGCATCGAAAACCGCGCCGACGTCGCGCGCCTCGCCCCCTTCGCCGACGCCTTCCTCGTCGGCTCCTCGCTGATGCGCGCCCCCGATCCGGCGCTGGCGGCGCGGGCGCTCGCCTTCGGGCGGGTCAAGATCTGCGGGCTCACGGAGCCCGAGGACGCAAGGCTGGCGGCGGCGCAGGGCGCTTCCTTCCTCGGCATCGTGATGGTGCCGAACACGCCGCGGGCGGTGTCCATGACCCGGGCCGAGGCGATCGCCGAGACTGCCGCCGCGCCCTTGATCGGCGTCTTCCGCAACGAGAAGCCGATGGAAATCGCCAGCCGCGCCCGCGCGCTCCGGCTCCACGCCGTCCAGCTCCACGGCGACGAGGATGCGGCTTATGTCCGCGGCCTGCGCGCCCTGTTGCCGGAGGAGACCGAGATCTGGACCGTCGCCGCGGTCGGACGCGAAGTGCCCGAGCCGCCGCCGGGGGCCGACCGTACGTTGTTCGATTCCAAGGTCGCCGGCCGCTCCGGCGGTACCGGCATCGCCTTCGACTGGACGCGGCTGGAGGGCCGCGACCTCGGCCGGGCGATCCTCGCCGGCGGCCTCGGCGCCGAAAATGCCGCCGCCGCCGCCCGGCTCGGCACCTATGCGCTCGACGTCGGCTCCGGCGTCGAGGCGGCGCCCGGGCGCAAGGATCCGGCGCGGATGGCCGCCTTTTTCGAAGCCCTGCGACTGCCGGTGCGGGCGGAGCGGGCGCCATGCTGATGCGCGGCCGGTTCGGCGCTTATGGCGGGGCCTATGTGCCCGAGATCCTGATGCCGGCGCTGGAGCAGCTGGAGCGGGCCTTCCTCGATGCGCAGGAGGATCCCGCCTTCCGCGCCGAGCTCGAGGAATTGCTTGCCAAATATGCCGGCCGGCCGACGCCGCTCACCCGCTGTCGCAACCTCGGCTCGCAGCGCGCGCGCATCTATCTGAAGCGCGAGGATCTGCTCCACGGCGGCGCCCACAAGACCAACCAGGTGCTCGCCCAGGCCCTGCTCGCGCGGCGGATGGGCAAGACAAGGATCATCGCCGAGACCGGCGCCGGCCAGCACGGCGTCGCCACCGCCCTCGCCGGCGCCCAGTTCGGGCTCGAGACGCGCATCTACATGGGCGCGCACGACGTCGAGCGGCAGCAATTGAACGTCTTCCGCATGGAGCTGATGGGCGCCGAGGTGGTGCCGGTCGAGAGCGGCAGCCGGACGCTGAAGGATGCGATCAACGAGGCGCTGCGCGACTGGACGGCGAGCTTTGCCGACACCCATTATCTGCTCGGCACCGTCGCCGGCCCCCACCCATTCCCGTTGATGGTGCGCGAATATCAGCGCGTCATCGGCCGCGAGGCGCGGGCGCAGATCCTGGCGGAGGAGAAGCGGCTGCCCGACGCCGCGATCGCCTGCGTCGGCGGCGGCTCCAACGCGATGGGCCTGTTCGCCGACTTCGTCGCCGACGAGGAGGTCCGGCTGATCGGCTGCGAGCCGGCCGGACGCGGCCTCGACGGCGGCGAGCATGGCGCCACCCTGCTGCGCGGACGCCCGGGCATCCTCCACGGCGCCGAAACCTATGTCCTGCAGGACGAGGACGGGCAGATTTCGGAAAGCTGGTCGGTCTCCGCCGGGCTCGATTACCCGGCGGTCGGACCCGAACATGCCTTTCTGAAGGATAGCGGCCGGGCCGATTATGTCGGCGTGACCGACCAGGATGCGCTCGAAGCCTTCGCTTTGCTGGCACGCTCCGAGGGGATCATCTGCGCCTTCGAATCCGCCCATGCCCTTGCCCACGCGCTGCGGCTGGCGGCGGAGGCCGACGAGCAGGAGCGCGAGCTGGTGCTGGTCGTCAACCTCTCGGGCCGCGGCGACAAGGACATGGCGCAGGCCCAAAAGCTGCTCGGGCGGATGAAATGAGCCGCTACGAAAGGATGTTCGAGCGGCTGCGGGCGCGCGGCGAGGGCGCGTTCGGAGCGTTCGTCATGCTCGGCGACCCGGACCTCGGCACCAGCGCGTCCATTCTCGACGCCCTGGTCGGGGGCGGCGCGGACATGCTCGAAGTGGGCATCCCCTTCTCCGATCCGGTCGCCGACGGCCCCGTCATCCAGGCGGCGGCGGTGCGGGCGCTGGCGGGGGGCGTGCGGCCCGCCCATTGCTTCGCCCTCCTTGCCGACTTTCGTGAGCGCCATCCCGAAATGCCGGTCGGGATCCTCACTTACGCGAACCTCGTCATCGCCCAGGGCCACGACAATTCTCATCGTTTCTATCGCTTGGCGGCCGAAGCCGGGGTCGATTCAGTGCTCGTCGCCGACGTGCCCCTGTTCGAGGCCGCGCCCTTCCTCGCCTCGGCGCGGGCGGCCGGAGTGGCGCCGGTGCTGATCGCCGCCCCGAACACGCCGCCGGAGACGCTCGCCGGCATCGCCAGCGAAGGCGCCGGCTACACTTATTGCGTCGCCCGCGCCGGCGTCACCGGCGCCGACGAGGAGGTACGGTTCGACGCGCCTTTGCTGAAGGCGCTGGCCGCGCTCGGCGCGCCGCCGCCGGTGCTCGGCTTCGGCATCTCGAAGCCCCGCCACGTCCGCCTGGCGCTGGCGGCCGGTGCGGCGGGGATCATCTCCGGCTCGGCCATCGTCCGCCTGATCGCGGACAATCCCTCCGATCCGGCCGCGGCCGTCCGCGCCTTCGCCGCCGAGATGAAGGCGGCCACGCTGCCGGCAGGGGCTCAGTAGCGACGGCGGCCGGCGATCAGCCTGTAGATGAAGAGGATGATGATCGCGCCGAGAATTGCCGCGATCCATTGCGCAAGGCGGCCGGTGGTATGGATGCCGAGCTTCGGTTCCAGGTAGCCGGCGAGCAGGGCGCCGGCGATGCCGAGCAGGATCGTGACGATGCACCCCTGCGGGTCGCGGCCGGGCATGATCGCCTTGGCGATGATGCCGACGACGGCGCCGATGATGATCCAGGCGATCCAGCCATGATGCGCGAGCAGGTCCATTTTTCTCTCCTTCCCGGCTTGCGCCGTGCATTGAGCCACCGAATCAAGGCTGTGGCAATCCCCGCGCGTAAGATGTAAGGGCGCGGTCCCGCCAATTCAGGGGTGATGGCGGCAGAATGTGGCTTGAGGCAGGTGATATATTCGGCTAACACAGTAGCCGATGCGGCCCTTGCCGCGCGTTGGGTGCGGGGAAGATGAAGGCTATGAATTTCGAATCGCCCAAATGGGGCCGGGGTGCCCTCGATGTGGACACGACCGTCGACGACGCCGTTCGCGGCCGCCGCCGGAGGAACATCATCATCGCGGTGATTGCCGCGGCGCTGGTGCTGATCCTCGTCCTGTTCCTCGTCGCCGGCGGCAAGAAGCCGGCCGCCGTCCCCGGGGCGGCGTCCGCCAAGCAGAGCGCGGGCGCGTCCCCGCGCGTCACCGTCATCGTTCCGGGCCATCAGCAGGTCGCGCGGGTGATCAACGCCACCGGCACGATCGCCGCGCGGCGCGACATGCCGGTGGGAGTCTCCGGCGAGGGCGGCACCGTCGTCCGGGTGCTGGTCGAGCCGGGCCAGTGGGTCGGCGCCGGCCAGACGCTGGCCGTCATCGAGCGCTCGGTGCAGGCGCAACAGGCGGCGCAGCTCGTCGCCCAGATCGAAGTCGCCCGCGCCGACGCGCGGCTCGCCCAGTCGAATCTCGACCGCGCCCAGGCGCTGGTCGCCCGCGGCTTCATCTCCAAGGCCGATCTCGACACCAAGCGGGCGACCCGCGACGCCGCCAATGCCCGCGTCCGCGTCGCCGAAGCCCAGCTCGGCGAGACCCGCGCCCGGATCGGCCGCCTCGACGTCCGCGCGCCCACCGCCGGCCTCGTCCTCTCGCGGGCGGTCGAAGCCGGCCAGGTGGTCGGCCCCGGCTCCGGCGCCCTCTTCCGCATCGCCGATGGCGGCCAGATGGAAGTTCAGGCGCGGCTCTCCGCGGAGGATCTCGCCGGCATCCATGTCGGCTCCGCAGCCACGGTGACCCCGGTCGGCAACAACATTCAGCTTCAGGGCAGCGTGTGGCAATTGGCCCCGATCGTCGACCCGACCAGCCGGCAGGGAACTGCCCGCGTCGCGGTCCCCTATCAGCCGCTCGTCCGGCCTGGTGCCTTCGCCTCGGTGGCGCTCACCAGCGGCACGGCGGACGTGCCCCTGCTGCCGCAATCGGCGGTGCTGAGCGACGACAAGGGCAATTACGTCTATATCGTCGGCGCGGATAACCGCGTCGTCCGCCGCGACGTCAAGATCGGCGAAGTCGACGACCGCGGCGTCAGCATCGCCTCCGGGCTCACCGGCACCGAGCGGGTCGTGGTTGCGGCGGGCGCGTTCCTCAATCCCGGCGACAAGATCATTCCCGTCCGCGCCGCCGCGCGCCTCTGAGGGAATCCGACCGATGAACTTCCGCAACATCTCGGCCTGGTCGATCCGCAACCCGGTTCCGGCGATCGTCCTTTTCGCGGCGCTGACCATTGCCGGCATCGTCTCGTTCATGCGCATGGACGTGAACCAGAATCCGGAGATCACCTTCCCCGCCGTCTACGTCTCGGTCTCGCAGCCGGGCGCGGCGCCGACCGAGCTCGAGACGCAGGTGACGCAGCGGGTCGAGGCGGCGGTCCGCAACCTCGAAGGCGTCGAGGAGATCACGTCGACGGTCAGCGAGGGCAATAGTGGCACCTTCGTCCAATTCAGCATCCAGACGCCGGTCGATCGGGCGGTCACCGACGTTCGCGATGCGGTCGCCCAGATCCGCAGCCAGCTGCCCGAAGGAATCATCGAGCCGCAGGTGATCCGCATCCTGATCAACGACAATTCGATCGCCGATTTCTCCGCCGAGACGAGCGACATGACCATGGAGCAGCTCTCCTGGTACGTGCAGAACGACGTGTCGCGGCGGCTGCTCGGCCTCAGCGGCATGTCGAGCGTCGACGTCGGCGGCAATGTCGATCGCGAGATCCGCGTCATCCTCGATCCGGCCAAGATGCAGGCGCAGGGGATCACGGCGGTCCAGGTCAACCAGACTTTGCGCGCGCTCAACACCAATGCCGCGGGCGGGCGCGCCGAGATTGCGGGCGCCGAGCAATCGGTCCGCATCGTCGGCAACGCCCATGACGCCTATGCGCTCAGCCAGACCCAGATCCCGCTCGGCACCGGCCGCATGGTCAAGCTCGGCGACATCGCCCAGGTCCGCGATCTCTACGCCGAGCAGCGCTCGGTATCGCAGATGGGCGGCAAGCCGATCGTCAGCTTCGGCATCCACCGCTCGCGCGGCGCATCGGACGTCGCCGTCTACGAAGCGACGCTGCAGGAGCTGCACAAGATCGAGGCGGAGAATCCCAAGGTCCACTTCCGGCAGCTCTTCACCAGCGTCAAATATATCCAGGACCAGTATCGCTCCGCGATGCGCGCGATGCTCGAAGGCGCCGCCCTCGCGGTGCTCGTCGTATTGCTGTTCCTGCGCGACTTCCGGGCGACCGTCATCTCCGCGCTCGCCATCCCGCTTTCCGCCATCCCGGCCTTCTGGATGATGGACCTGATGGGGTTCACGCTCAACTTCATGACCCTGTTGGCGCTGAGCCTGGTTGCGGGCGTGCTGGTCGACGATGCGATCGTCGAGATCGAAAATATCGTTCGGCACATGCGCATGGGCAAATCGGCCTATCAGGCGGC
>JAQGLF010000313.1 GCA_028293025.1 Alphaproteobacteria bacterium | reverse complement strand
CGCGTTGCGGTCGGCGGGGCTGAAGGACGCGCGCAGGAAGCCCCTGGCGCCGCGCCACAGGGCGGTGTCGACGATGCCGTAGGCGCCGGCATTGCCGCGATGCTGCAGCGCCGCCCCCGCGCCCGGCGAGGCGAGCGAGCGGCCGGCGGCGTCGAGCCTCGGATCGGCGAAGCGGTCGAAATGGAGCCAGAGGCCGGCGCGCATCGTAACGGCGGGATGGGCGCCGCCCGAGGAATGCTGCACCTCGCCGATCAGGAACGGCTTGCCGGCGAGCCGCAGGCCGTTCAGCCCGTGCCGGTCGCGGCGCTGCGGGTCGCCCGTCCCCGGCCCGGCCGGGTCGCCGGCGAAGAGCGCGAGGCGGAGGCTGGTCCTGGCGTCGGGCGCGAAGGCGAGCCGGACCCCCGGCGCCGCCAGCGGGTAAGCGGGGCCGCCGCTCGGCAGGTCGGTCGCGAAGCTTCCCGGCCAGCCGAAGGTCGAGTTGACGAACAGGCTCGCCGTGTCGCTGATCGCGAATTCCTGGCCGGCGGTGAACTGGCCGATCCGGAGGCTGGCCTTGGCGCCGACCGCCTGCTGCACCCAGAGGTTGAACAGGCGCAGCGCCGGCTCCGCCTCGAGGCCGCTCACGACCAGCAAATTGCCGATGCGGTGCTGCGACAGGCCGCGGCCGTGGATCTGATGGACGCTGAGATGCGCGGTCGCGCCGCGCCAGCCCAGCAGCCGCGCGAGATCGGCGTCGACGATGAGGCCGATGCGCCCGAGATAGTCGACGCCGGTCCGCCCGCCGCCGGAGACGATTCCATCGAGGTCGGCGCCATAGGTCAGAATCAGGCGGACGGGGCGCGATCGCGCCGCCGCTTCGGGGCCATTCTCCTGGCCGTGCTGCTGGTTCGAAGTCGCGGGAGCGGGCGGGTTGCTGGCCCCCGCCGCCGGCGCCGAGACGAGCATCGACAGCGCGGCCAGGGCAGGAAGGATTATGGAGGATCGACTCGACGGGTGCGCCACGCGGCCGGCCTCCCTGGCATCCGACGACGCCCTGCGCCCCCATGCCGGAAATCGGCGCTCCCGGCCAGACGCGGCCCGCGCCGCCGGCGCGAGGATAAAGGATTTGTCACGAAGCGCCCACGCCGCGGTGAGCCGCCGCGGCCCAGGCGTCGCCCGGCGTGGATCGCCCCGAATCCGCTCCCCTGTCCGGGGCGATCCCGCACCCTTTTCCAAATTGAGGCGCAGCGAGGACAGACGCCATGACCGGACCATCCCCCGCCGACGATCGCGACTTGCTGCACCCCGGGTTGGTCGGGCTGGGCGCCGCCCTCCTGATCGCGGCCTTCGTGACCGACCTCTTCTACTGGGGCACGCTCCTGCCCGAATGGGAGAGCTTCTCGATCTGGCTGCTCACCGGCGGCCTCGTGCTCGCCGGCTGGGCGGGCGTCTGCTTCGTCCTCGACCTGGTGCTGGGCCGGATGCGGGCGGTCGCGTGGGGCCGCTTTGCGGCGCTGACCGCCGCGGCCCTGATCTCGTTGCTCAACGCCTTCGTGCACAGCCGCGACGGCTACACCGCCGTGGTCCCGGAGGGCCTCGGCCTGTCGGTGATCGTGATGCTGCTGCTGCTCGCCGTCGGCTGGCGCGGCTGGAGCCTCGCCGCCGCGCGGCCGGCGCGATCGCCGCGCGCATCCCTGGAAGGAATCCGCCCATGACCCGCTTCGCCCTCATCCAGGCCCCGGCGCTGGCGGGCCTCCTCGCCCTCGCCGCCTGCGGCCGCGATCCGGCGCCGCCGAGCACGCAATATGGCGCCAATCCCACGCTGCCGGCCCCGCGCCAATATGTCCTGCCGCCGACGCGGATCGCGCCGCCGGTGGGCTGGGGCGCCACCCAGGTCCCCGAAGCGGCGCCGGAGCTCGAGGTGCGAGTCTTCGCGACCGGCTTCGAGCATCCGCGTTCGGTCTACACCCTGCCGAACGGCGACGTGCTCGTGGTCGAGACCAATGGCCCGCCCGCGCCGGTCAACCGGCCCAAGGATTATCTGTTCGCCTTCTTCCAGAACCGGGCCGGCTCGGGCGCGCCCGGCGGCAACCGCATCACCTTGCTGCGCGACGCCGACGGCGACGGACGGCCGGAGCTGCGCACCATCTTCCTCGACCATCTCAACACCCCGTTCGGCGTCGCCCTGGTGGGGAACCAGCTCTACGTCGCCGACACCGACGCCCTCCTGCGCTTTCCCTACGTGCCGGGCGAGACGCGGATCGCGGCGCCGGCGGTCAAGGTCACCGACCTGCCGGCGGGTTCGATCAACCATAACTGGACGTAGAGCCTGACGGCGAGCCCGGACGGATCGAAGCTCTATGTCGGCGTCGGCTCCAACAGCAACATCGTCGAGAACGGCATCGAAGCGGAAGAGGGCCGCGCCGCGATCTGGGAGGTCGACGCCGCCACCGGCTTCAAGCGCATCTTCGCGTCCGGCCTGCGCAACCCCACCGGCCTCGCCTTCGCGCCGGGGACCAACGCGTTGTGGGCGGTGGTCAACGAGCGCGACGAGATCGGTCCGAACCTCGTCCCGGACTACCTGACCTCGGTCCGTCCGGGCGGCTTCTACGGCTGGCCCTATTCCTATTACGGCCGCCATCTGGACGTCCGCGTCCAGCCGCAGCGCCCGGATCTCGTCGCCAGGGCGATCGCGCCCGATTATGCCCTGAGCTCCCACGTCGCGCCGCTTGGCATGGCGTTCAGCACCGGCGCCGGCCTGCCGGCCCGCTATCGCGGCGGAATCTTCGTCAGCGAGCATGGCAGCTGGAACCGGATTCCGCTGAACGGCTACAAAATCGTCTACGTGCCCTTCGCGAACGGCCGCCCCTCCGGCCCGCCGCAGGACGTCGTCACCGGCTTTCTGACCCCGGACGGCAAGGCGCGCGGTCGCCCCGTGGGCCTGGCGTTCGACCGCACCGGCGCGCTGCTGATCGCCGACGATGTCGGCAACGCGGTCTGGCGGGTCGGCCCCGCGGCCGCGCGGCCCCTCGCTGCTCCGGCGCGGTCATGATCCGATGAATCGTGCGTAACGGGTCCGGCCACGGCGCGGGCGGCGCGCTTCCCTCGGAGCCGCCGGCGAAGCCAGCCTGAACCGGCCGCGTGGCCTGATCGTAACGATAAGGCGAACGCCTCGCCCGGGCGGAGCGAGGATCGCGCGGATGCGCCAGCGCATGGCCGAGCGTGCGGCGAAACATCGCTTGGCAGCCTTCTCGGCAGGGCGGGGACGTTGATTTTACTTAGCTTTTGCCTGCACATGCGTGTAAGAGTGCTTCGCATCACCGGCCCTGCTGTGGCGCTCCGGTGGCTGAGAGACGCGACATGCTCCCGCCCCCATGGAGCATCTCATGAAGCAATTCGGCACCCTTCCGGACGCACAGGCGCTCGCTTTGGCCATCGTCGACACCTTGCCCGAGCCGTTCGTCGTGCTCGATGACGAATTGCGCGTGCTCGCCGCGAGCCGCTGCTTCTACGAGTTCTTCAAGGAGGATGCGGCGGACACGCGCGGCCGGCCCTTCTTCGAGCTTGGCGGCGGGCAGTGGGACATACCTGCGCTGCGCCTGTTGATCGAGACGATCATTTCCAGCCAGAGGGCGATAGACAGCTTTGAGGTCGAGCACGATTTCCTTCACATCGGCCGCCGCACGATGCTGCTCAACGCGCGCCTCGTCCGTTCCGAGGACAGCTTCGGCCGGATGATCCTGATCGCGTTCAAGGACATCAGCGCCCGCCGCCTGATCGAGCGGGAGAAGCAGGACCTGCTGGAGCATACCGAGCAGCTGCTCGCCCAGCAGCAGACCCTGCTGCGCGAGATGGAGCATCGGATTGCGAACAGCCTCCAGATCATCGCCAGCATCCTGCTGCTCAAGGCCGGCGCCGTCGCGTCGGAGGAAACCCGGCACGAGCTGCGCGACGCCCACCAGAGGGTGATGTCGGTGGCCGCGGTCCAAAGCTATCTCCACGCCGCCGACGGCATCGAACGGATCGACATCGCGGCCTATCTGACCAAGCTCAGCGCCGGCCTCGCCGCCTCCATGATCGGGCCGCACCAGGGGATCGAGATCGAGGTCTCGGCGGAGGAAGGAGCCCTTCAGTCGAGCCACGCGGTGAGCCTCGGCCTGATCGTGACCGAGCTCATCATCAACGCCATCAAATATGCCTTTCCTACAGCGCGGGCGGGAGCGCGAATCCTCGTCACCTTCGAATTCGACGACGCGGACTGGAAGCTCACCGTCTCCGACAACGGGACCGGCCGGGTCGGGGCGCCGAACACCGCCTCCGGCGGGCTGGGAACGGCCATCGTCGCGGCGCTTGCGAAGCAGCTCCAGGCACGGATCCACGAGGTCTCGAATACGAGCGGCCTCCGCGTGGAGGTCACGCATGCGACCTTTGTTTCCCATCTGCCCATCGCCGCCCGAGCGGCCTGAAAGGACATCCCCATGTCGACCACCGCATCAGAAGCCGCCGAATCGCCGCATACGCAATTTGCGGCCTCTTCCTGGGGATGGACGCTGGCCTGCGGCGCCCTCAAGATCGCGATTGCGGTATCGGCGCTGGGCCTGCCGCTTGTCGCAGGGCGCCCGGTCGCGGAGTCGGTCGGCTGGATGCTCCTCGCCGGCGGGGCCGCCGAGTTCGCGCTGGGCTGGGGCGCCCACCGCACCATGCTCGGCAAGGTGACGCTCGGTTCCGGATTGCTCACCATCCTCGCCGGCATCCTTTTCATCAACAGCGGCTGGCACGGCCTGTTTCCGCTGACGACGGTGTCGATGATCTGGCTTCTGCTGCGGGGGATGATCTCCCTCGACGTCGGCTTGCAGGCCCGCGCTGCTTATGCTCCCGACTGGTTCTGGCTCCTGCTCCGCAGCATCACCGACCTCGCCCTTGGGCTGACGCTGCTGCTCGGCCTGCCCATGGCGATGATCGCCATCCTGCTGTTCGGCGAAACCAGGGAAATGGTGTCGAACTTCGGCGTGCTGCTGGCGATCAGCTTCGCGGTCGCCGGTGTCGGGCTCGTCGCCATGGCGTTCGCCCAGCGCCGCCGGGAGGAATCGGCCGCTCTGGCCGAGGCGCCGGCTACGGCGTGATGGCCACCTTGAGCACGCCGTCGCGCTGGTTGGCGAAGAGCGCATAGGCCTCTTCGATACGGTCGAGCGGGAATCGGTGTGTCACCATCGCGCTCAGATCGACGCGGCCGGAGTCGATGACCGCCATCAGGCGCCGCATCCGTTCCTTTCCGCCCGGGCAAAGCGACGTGACGATCCTGTTGTCGCCGAGCCCGGCCGAGAACGCATCGGCCGGGATGACGAGGTCGCCGGAATAGACTCCAAGGCTGGACAGCGTCCCCCCGGGCCGCAGCACGCGCAACGCCGACTGGAAGGTGCCTTGCGTTCCAAGCGCCTCGATGGCGACGTCGACCCCCCGGCCGTCCGTAAGCCTCATGATCTCGGCCACCGGCTCGGCCGCGGCGAAGTCGATCACATGATCGGCGCCCAGCTTCCTGGCGGCGGCCATTCGGACCGGCACGGTGTCGACGCCGATGATCCTGGTTGCGCCCATGAGCCTGGCGCCGGCGACCGCGCACAGGCCGATCGGGCCGAGCGCGAAGACGGCGACCGTGTCGCCGATCTTCACCCGGCCTTTCTCCGCGCCGGCAAAGCCCGTCGACATGATGTCGGGGCACATCAGCACCTGCTCGTCGGAGAGGTGGTCCGGGATGGGGCTGAGGTTCGCCATCGCATTCGGCACGAGGACATATTCCGCCTGGCAGCCGTCGATCGTGTTGCCGAAACGCCAGCCGCCCATGGCCTTGAAGCCGTGGCGCGTGTCCGGCCCGTCCTGCGAAAGGCACCCGCACAAGGAGGCGTAGCTGTGCCCACTGGGGGTTATCGCGCCGGCGATGACCCGCTGGCCTTCTTCATAGCCGGTCACCGCGGAGCCCAGCTTCTCGATCACGCCGACGGGCTCATGGCCGATGGTGAGGCCTTTCGCGACCGGATATTCGCCCTTGAGGATATGGACATCGGTCCCGCAGATCGTGGTGGTGGTGATGCGGATCAGCGCGTCCGTGACGCCGATTTCGGGGATCGGTTTCTGGTCGAGCACGATCCTGCCCGTTTCGACGAAGATCGCGGCTTTCATATGGGGGATCTCGGCATTCCTTTTGTGGCGTCGCGCTTGTGTAACGCTGGTGGAACGCGAAACGCGCCAGCCTGGACTTCATGCTTTAGATGGCGCTGGAGCGCGGGTGGCACGTCGCCGGCCCTTGCACTATCCTCGTTGAAAGCCGGGCAGGTGACGGCCGGACTTGCCGCTTCGATTAACGCAGCAGGAGCCGCGCCCGAATGGTCACCGCCACGCCGAAAGCAAGGAACATCAAGCCGAAAAATGCCCCAAGGCCGGCGACGACATAATAGGGGTCGCGCCTCGCGGTGGCGCTCGTGCGCAGGATATAATGGGGGCTCGCGACGGCGACTCCGCGACGGTGAAGATCCTCCAGCACGGCCCCTGGCAGGCCGTTCTCGATCAGATAGCCTTCCTGTTCGGGCAGGAAAAACTGGCCGGTCGCCGCATCGCGGCTGTCGCCGAAGCGACGCTCTATGAACAGCCTGACGGGAGCCCCCCTCGCCGCCCCGCCCGCAGGCCCGAATCCGGCATAGACGCTCGCCTCGCCAAGCGCGCCGCTGGTGGTGAGGGTGCCCGACGCGTCGGGCACGGCCTCGCCCCGTATCATGACCTTTCCCCTTGGGACCGGCCCTGTGCCGAGGCTCGAGACAGCGAAAGGGACCGCCGGTTCGGAGCCGTCGGGAATGCCCTGGGCGAGCAGCCATGACGCGGCGGCGACCGCAATTGCCAGGCCGCCGATGGCCCAGAAGATGAAACGGGTGCGCTTCAGTCCCTGCGCTTCGGAAGCGGGCGCCTGCCGCGGCCCGGTCCAGGGCGGCCCTGCGGCCGATGAACCAGAGCGCGGGGGCAGCCAGGACCATGCCGGGCAGGATCGCGGTCCATTTCTCCGAATAGCCGCCAAGCCTGTCGATCTGGAGGTCCGCCGCCCATCGAAAGAGGCCGGCATAATTGACCGCGGACCAGAGCGAATAGGCCGCGACGACGGCGATCCAGACCCAGCTGAGAGCGAGCCACATCCGGATGTTTCGACTCATCGCGCACCCCCGATCCGCCCTCCTGTTAACACGGATGGAGAGCGGCCATGACTCTCGCGGTCTTCGGGCGCCGCTTGCCGGACGCGGCCTACCGCCACCTCTCTCCCGGCGCCCTCACGTAATTCGCCCAGACATAGGGCCAGGGGATCACGGCGGCGAACAGCACGACCCCAAACGCGCAGGCCTTGAACGTGTCCATGCTGTCCGGGTCGAGCTTACCGGCCTGGCGGAGCGGGAGACCGATCGCGATCAGCCAGGTCGCCTTCCACGCAATCTCGT
>JAQGLF010000236.1 GCA_028293025.1 Alphaproteobacteria bacterium | reverse complement strand
AGAGCAGCCAGCCATAGCCGGCATAAGCCTGGACGAAGGCGCCGCCGCCCGACCAGCCGCCATAGGCGCCGACCTGCCAGGCATGGGCGCTGAGGTTGCCGGTCGCCGTCACCAGCTCCGCTATGGGCAGCGAATAATCGACCGCGAGGCCGAGCACCACGCCCGATCCGTCATATTCCACCCCGGCCGTCGCGCCCACCGTTTCTACCTTGTAGGGCAGGCTGGTGAGGCTGCGCGCATAATCGCGGCTGGCGGCGTGGCCGAGGACGTAGAAGCCGATGCCGTCATGGGTGGCGCCGCCCCGCGGCCCCGAGACGTCGAGCCGCCCGGACAGGGTCGAGCCGAACGAGCCCGCCGCCTGCAACCCGGCCTCGGTCTGCGCCTGGAAGTGGAGCGGCGCCTCGAGCTGGCGCACCGCATAGCGGCCGACGATGGCGAAGCCCGCCGAGGTGAGGTGGAGCTGGTCGACGTAGAACAGATATTTGTCGAGCAGCTCGGGATTGGTGGTGACGCAGGCGGTCGGGCAGGCGCCGGCGCTCTGCAGGCCGAAGGCGGAGAGGTTGGCGCCGACCACGTCCCCGATCCTGTTCAGATCGAGATAGTTCACGATCACGCCCTGATTCGCGAAATTGGCGAGCGAAGCCTGCATGCCGGTGTTGAAGCTGGTCGAATAGAGGCTCCCCACCTGGGCGACGGCGAGGCCCTGCACCTCCGGCAACCGGCCGACGTCGCCCGCCAGGTAGGTGATATTGCGCGCGCCGGCATTCACCAAAGCGGTGAGACCCGCAGTGGCTTCGCCGACCCTGAGCTGCGCCTGGGCCGGCGCGCCGGCGGTGAGGCCGGCGAGCTGGGCGCTGGTCGGGGCGAGGCCGAGGCTGCGCTCATAAGCGCGCGCGTCATTGCCGCCGATCGAGATGACGAGCAGATCGTTCGGATCGAAGCGACCGCTCACCCGCGGGAAGGTGGCCGGGCCGCCGCCGGCGAGGAATGACTGATATTCGGTGACGAAGCCGCCACCCACGCCGTTGATGTTGCCGTTGCCGGTGAAGGCGCCGCCGATCGCGAAATTGTCGTCGCGAACGCCGAGGATCTGCGACATGGTGTCGACGAAATTGGTGCCGTTCGAGAAGCGGCCATTGGCATAGACGGCGGGCGGCGCGATGCCGATCAGCCTGAAGAAATTGCCGGTATCCGCATAGCTGTCGCCGAAGGCGACGATCCGCGTCACCGTCTGCGCCGATGCGGGCGTCGAGCCCAGGCACGCCGTCGCGACCGCCATGGCCGACGCGCAAAGCAGCCTCGTTGCCGATTTGATCATTTTCCCCTCCCCTTGCCGGTCCGCCCCCGCGCGGCCGGTCATTTGCCCGAAAGAATGCGCCGGCCGCGGCCTACTGACAAGAGTGTAAAGCGCCCGGCTCGGCTTTTCCGCGCCCCTGATCACCTCTAAGGCCATGAGTCCTCGGGCGGCGGAGACGAACCAGAATGTGCGGGATGGCGGGCTGGTACCGGCGCGGCGGCAGGCCCGTCCCCCTCGCCGCGATCGAGGCCCAATGCGCCGCCATCTTCCATCGCGGCCCCGACGAGGGCGGACTGCTGATCGACGGCGATTTCGGCTTCGGCATGCGCCGGCTCAGCATCCAGGACGTCGCCCACGGCCACCAGCCGATGACGACGCCGGATGGCCGCTTCTCGATCGTCTTCAACGGCGAGATCTACAATCATCTCGACCTGCGGCCGGAGCTGGAGGCGGCGGGCTGGCGCTTCGCGACCCATTGCGACACCGAGACGGTGCTCGCCGCCTTCGCCCTGCGCGGCAATTTCGCCTGGCCGATGCTCGAAGGCATGTACGCCGCCGCCCTCTGGGACCGGCGCCAGCGCCGCCTCACCCTCGCCCGCGATCCGCTCGGCATCAAGCCGCTCTATCTGTCGGAGCAGAAGGACGGCCTTTCCTTCGCCTCCGAGCTGAAGGCGCTCACCCTGCTTCCCGACCATCACTTCGACGTCGACGACCGGGCGGTGCACGATTTCTTCAGCTACGGCCATGTCCGCCGCCCGCGCTCCATCTACCGCCAGGCGCGGCAACTGGAGCCGGGCCATTGGCTCGTGCTCGGGCCGGAGGGCGCGGTGGAGACCGGCTGCTTCTGGCGCCCCCGCCTCCGCGTCGAGCAGGGCGTCTCCGACCAGGATTGGGTCGAGCGGATGCGCGAGATGCTGCTCGGCGCGGTCCGGCGCCACATGCTGGCCGACGTGCCGGTCGCCTCCTTCCTCTCCGGCGGCGTCGATTCCTCGGCAGTGGCCGCGGCGATGGTCCGCGTCTCCGACAGGCCGATCAAGGCCTTCACCATCGGCTATCCGGGCGCCCGCATCGACGAGACGGCGGCGGCCGCCGAAGTCGCCCGCCATCTCGGCGTCGAGCATGTCGTGCGACCGGTCGCGCTGGACGAGGCCGCCGAGATCCTGCCGATCGTCCAGCGTTGCTATGACGAGCCCTTCGCCCCCGACGCGGCGATCCCGACCTGGTATCTCTCGAAGCTCGCCGCCGAGCATGTGAAGGTCGTGCTCTGCGGCGAAGGCGGCGACGAATTGTTCGCCGGCTATAACCGCCACCGCAATGCCCGCAACATACGGCGCTGGCGGCCTTTGCTCCGCGCGCTGGGACCGGTTGCCGGCCTCCTCCACCCGCATGGCCGGCGCGCCGCCGAATATGCCCGGCTGCCGGACGGCTACCAGCAATTCTTCGCCGGCACCCAGCTCAGCAGCGCGGCGCTCCGCCGGCGCCTCTACACGCCTTCCTTCCTTCGCGAGCAGGAGGAAAGGCACGGGGTCGCCGAACAGGAGCGCGAATATTCCCGCCTGTTCGACCCGGCCGTGAAGGACCCGCTCGAGCAGTTCCTGCTCGCCGATCTCACCGTCAGCCTGCCCTCGGCGATGCTGCCGCGCCTCGACCGGGCGAGCATGGCCCATTCGCTGGAGGCGCGAGTCCCCTTCCTCTCCCATGTCATGGTCGACTGGTCGCTGACCCTGCCGCTCGACATGAAGCTTCACGGCGCCACCGGCAAATACGTGCTCCGCCGCGCCGTCGCCGACTGGCTGCCGCCCT
>JAQGLF010000200.1 GCA_028293025.1 Alphaproteobacteria bacterium | reverse complement strand
GGGGTAGGGCGCTCTGGTCCTCCCCCGGATTTCCGGGGGAGGGGGACCGCACGCAGTGTGGTGGAGGGGCGGGCGCGTGAGCGCCCCCTCTTGAGCCGCTCGCTTCGCTCGCGCCCCTCCACCACGCTGCGCAAGGTCCCCCTCCCCTGCAACGGCTGGGGAGGACTTTCCGACCCCAAAACTAAAGCGGGGCCGGCAGTCGAAGACTGCCGGCCCCTCCCTCGTTACGCGACTCGAGGGGCCGACCCGGGGAGTCGGCGACCCGGCTTATCTGTTGATTCGGTTGAGGAATCCCTGAATGGGTTCGTCAGCCGGCGTTCACTTGCCCGCCGACTTGTTCGCCTGCGCGTCCTCGGTCTTGATGTCGATCTTCGGCACCGTCACCTTCACGTCCGGCACCTTCACGTTGATGTCGGGCATTTTCACGTTCGGCGCGGCGACGTTGACGTTGAGGCTGCCGTCATGCGTGCCCTGGCTGAAGCTGCCGCGGAACAGGAAGAACAGGATCGCCAGCACGACCACGAGCAGGACGACGGCGATCAGCGCGCCGCTGCCGCCGCCGCGGTCGCGGCTGTCGTGGATGATCGTCGTCCGCTCGGTCTCGCGCATCCGCTCGGGATCGCGGTCATAATCGCTCATCGTCGGTCTCCCTTGCCCGCTGAACCAGCGGCGGTTGGTGCCCGTTCCGGCCGCTTCCGCTCGGCCTCAGCCCGATTTGGCGGGCGCGTCGACGTTGACCTTGACGTCGGTATGCTTGCTGCCGAGCAGCTGGCCGCCGAACAGGTAGAAGAGCACGGCGAGCACCGCGATCAGCAGCACCACGGCGATGACCGTGCCGCCACCGCCGCCGTCGCCGTCGGTATGAATGACGGTGGTCTCCCGCACCGGCTCCGGATCGGTCATCGTGCAAACTCCATTTTGTTACGGAGGCCCAACGCTGCCCCGGGGGCGGCGGTTCCGGAACGCTGATCCCGGCTCAGAGCGAGCCGGGCCGGGAACAGCAGGAAGACTCCCTATTGCTCCGGCAGGAAGTCGGGCACCGAGAGGTAGCGCTCGCCGGTGTCGTAGTTGAAGCCGAGGATCCGGCTCCCCGCCGGCAGCTCGGGCAGCTTGTGGGCGATGGCGGTGAGGCAGGCGCCGGAGCTGATGCCGACCAGGATGCCTTCCTCGCGCGCCGAGCGCCGCGCCCATTCTTTGGCGTCCTCGGCCTCGACGGTGATCACGCCGTCGAGCAGGTCGACGTCGAGATTCTTTGGGATGAAGCCCGCCGCCAGGCCCTGGATCGGATGCGGTCCCGGCGGTCCGCCCGAAATCACCGCCGACAAGGTCGGCTCGACCGCGAACACCTTGAGCGCGGGCCATTCCTTCTTCAGCACCCGGGCGCAGCCGGTGATGTGGCCGCCGGTGCCGACGCCGGTGATGAGCACGTCGATCGGGCTGTCGCGGAAATCGTCGAGGATCTCCCGCGCGGTGGTGCGGGCATGGACCTCGACGTTGGCGGGATTGTCGAACTGCTGCGGCATCCAGCTATTCTCGGTCTCGCCGAGCAGCTGGGTGGCCCGCTCGATCGCCCCCTTCATCCCCTTCTCCCGCGGGGTGAGGTCGAAGCTTGCGCCGTAAGCCAGCATCAGTCGCCGCCGCTCCAGGCTCATGCTCTCCGGCATTACCAGCACCAGGCGATAGCCCTTGACCGCGGCGACCATGGCGAGGCCGATGCCGGTATTGCCCGAGGTCGGCTCGACGATCGTCCCGCCCGGCTTCAGCGCCCCGGAGCGTTCCGCATCCTCGATCATGGCGAGCGCGATCCGGTCCTTGATCGAGCCGCCGGGATTGGCGCGTTCCGATTTCACCCAGACTTCCGTGTCGGGGAACAGCCGGCTCAAACGGATATGGGGGGTGTTGCCGATCGTCTCGAGGATGTTTCCCGCTTTCACGTCGCAGTCTCCATGGCCATGGGTTCGTCCGCTATCTTGGGTGGATCGAAGCTTCGCGCAAGGCGCAGCTCCGGAAACCATTTCGTCCAGAGCAGGGTGACGAGGATCGCACCCGCGCCGCCGCCCACCACCGCCGCCACCGGCCCGATCAGGGCAGCGAGGAAGCCGGATTCGGCCTCGCCGAGCTCGTTCGAGGCCGAGATGAACAAAGAGGAGACCGCGCCCACCCGGCCGCGCATCTCGTTGGGCGTGTGGAGCTGGATCAGCGACTGGCGGACGTAGACCGAGAACATATCGGCCGCGCCCAGCAGCGCGAGGCAGGCGAGCGACAAAGGCATGAAGCGCGAGAAGCCGAAGACGATGGTGGCGGCGCCGAACACGACGACCGCCGCCAGCATCTTGACGCCGACATTGTGCCTGAGCGGACGGTAGGCGAAGAAAAGGGCCGTCAAGGTCGCCCCGACCGCCGGCGCCGCTCGCAAATGGCCGAGCCCGGTCGGCCCGGCATGGAGGATGTCGCGGGCGAAGACGGGCAGCATCGCCGTCGCGCCGCCGAGCAGCACCGCGAATAGGTCGAGCGAGATGGCGCCAAGCACCAGCCGGTTCTCGCGGACGTAATGGAGGCCGTCGACCATCTGCCGCCACGGATTGCGCGAGCCGCCGATCGCGGTGCGCGGGATCGGCCCGATCATGAACATGCACAGCAGCGACAGGGCGAAGAGGCCCATCGCCACCGTGTAAGGCAAATGCGGGGCGAAGGAATAGAGATAGCCGCCCAGCGCCGGTCCGGCGATCGCCCCCGATTGCCAGGCGATCGAGCTCATCGCGATCGCCCGCGGCAATATCTCGCGCGGGACGAGGTTCGGCGCCAGCGCCGAAAGGGCCGGGCCGGCGAAGGCGCGGGCGACGCCGAGCAAAGCGGCGACGCCGAACAAAGCGGGAAGCGTCGTCGATCCCGTCCAGGCGAGGCCGCCGAGCACCGCCGCGCAGAAGATCTCCAGCGCGATCGAGGCGCGGGCGATATGGCGGCGGTCGATCCGGTCGGCGGTCCAGCCGGTGACGAGGGTGAGGACGAAGAGCGGCACGAACTGCACCACGCCGATCAGGCCGAGCTGCAGCGCCGCGTGATGCAGGTCCATCGTCCGGCGGGCGATGTCGTAGACCTGCCAGCCGATCACGATCACCATCGCCATCTGCCCCACCGTCGAGGCGAGACGCGCCGTCCAGTAGAAACGGAAATCGCGGACGGCGAACGGGTGGCGCGGCGGCATCGCCCGGCGCTTAGGGGCGGCGATAGGGCAGGGCAAGGCGGATTGCCGGCCTGGCGAGGTCTTTAGCGCCCCTTTGTCACGTGCCGCTGGAGCACTTCGCTGATCCGCGTTTGCCAGCCCGCCCCGGCCTTTTTGAAATGTGCGACCACCTCCCGGGGCAGCCGAAGCGTGACCTGCTGCTTGGGCTGGTCGCCGACAGGCGGTCGTCCGCGCCTGGCGAGCGTGCCGCTCGCGGGGCGGACCAACTTGCCGCCGACGGCGATCTCGGCGCGCTCCCAGGCTTCGGCAGGCCACTCCGGCGCGTCATCGGGATCAACCCAATTGGCCTTCGAATTTCTTTCGTTCACGCTCATTGGTCTTTCTCATCGAGATGATATGTCGCGCCTCGCCGCGAGGCGTCCACACCAATGCCACCAGCCGGTCGTTCAACAGACCGAAAGTTTGATAGCGCCTTTCGCCATAGTCTTGCCTGTCGTCCTCGATCGTGATCGTGGTGCCGGCGAAAACATGCACGGCGTCGTCAAAATCCAGTCCCCGTTCCACGAGGGTCTTCGCCCTCTTGGCGGCGTCGTAGCTGATCTCCATGGCCACCTCTCATTCTCAGCTGAAACATGGCAGGGTTCTTCCTTTCGATGCCTGCCGTTCGTGCCGAGGGATGGCTGGCCTCAACGGGAGTTATGTAGCTACGTAAATAGACTCGGTCAAGGGTCAGAGCGGCCCAATGGTTTGCGAGGCCCGGCTTGTCGAAGCGGCCCCGCCGTGACACTCTGCGCCCCTGCCGGCTTCAGGGGGGTCCATGCGTCCGATCATCATCGTCATGCTTTGCGTGCAGGTCCTCATGGTCCTGGTTACCGCCTTCACTATCGTCATGACGAAGCCGGGGCCGGATCGTCGGCGGCCGGTCTGGTCGGTCATCGCCTTGGCGCTGATCATCACCTCCAGCACCTCCTGGCAGATCGCCGACCGTCACGATCTGTCCGCCGGCGCGCGCCTCCTCCAATACGGCTCCGGCCTGCTGCTCGGCATGGGGATCACCAGCCTCCTCTTCCTGCTGCGCCAGCGTCTCGGCCGGGAAGCGATGCCGTAATTGCGGTTTCCGCTCGACCCGCGTCCGGCCCGGCGCTAGCCCCGCGCCATGGGTGAGCCGACGACTCGCACCGCCGCCTCGGACATCCGCACCGTCGCCGGCATCGACGCGGTGCCGGCGATCCTCGAAGTGGTCTGCCGCGCCACCGGCCTGCGCTTCGCTGCAGTCGCCCGCGTCACCGACGACAATTGGACGGCCTGCGCGGTCCGCGACGAGCTCGCCTTCGGCCTGGAGCCGGGCGACGAGCTCGAGATCGCCACCACCCTGTGCGACGAGGTCCGCGGCCGGCGCGAGGCGATCGTCATCGACCATGTCGACCAGGATCCGGATTATTGCGGCCACGCGACGCCCAGGATGTACGGCTTCCAGAGCTACATCTCGATGCCGATCTTCCGCCGCAACGGCGAGTTCTTCGGCACGCTTTGCGCCCTCGATCCGCTGCCGGCGCGGGTCTCCGACCCGACCGTGGTCGCCACCTTCCGCCTGTTCGCCGAGCTGCTCGGCATGCATCTCGACAATCGCGAGCGGATGGCCAGCACCGAGGCCGCTTTGCTCGACGAGCGCGAGACGGCGGAGCTGCGCGAGCATTTCATCGCCGTTCTGGGCCACGATCTGCGCAACCCGCTCGCCGCGGTCGAGGCCGGGACGCGGATCCTGTCGCGCATGGAACTCGATCCCCAGGCGGCGTCGGTGGTCGGGCGGATGCAGGAGAGCTGCCGGCGGATGGGCGGCCTGATCGGCGATCTGCTCGATTTCGCCCGCGGCCGCCTCGGCGGCGGCCTGCCGATGGCCCTCGCTCTCCACGAGGATGTCGGCGAGCGGCTCGAACTGGTGGTGGCGGAGCTGAGGGCGGTCCATCCCGGCCGGCTGATCCAGGCCCGGCTCGACCTGCGGCAGCCGATCCGGTGCGACGCCGCCCGCCTCGCCCAATTGCTGTCGAACCTGCTCGCCAACGCCCTCACCCACGGCGCCGCCGACGGCCCCGTCCGCGTCGCCGCGTCGGTGGCGGAGGGCGCGTTGAAGCTCTGCGTCGCCAATGGGGGCCCCCGGATCGCGCCCGCAAAGCGCGCCCGCCTCTTCCAGCCCTTCACCCGCGGCGAAGCCGGCACGCGCCCCGAAGGCCTCGGCCTCGGCCTCTACATCGCCTCCGAAATCGCCCGCGCCCATGGGGGGAGGCTCGAAGTGGAGTCGAGTGATAAGGAGACGGCATTTACTTTGGTGATGCCGGTGGAGGCGGGCGGGGAGGAGCCGGCGGAAGAGATGCCCGCGCTGGCAATGGTGGCTGAGGGGTAAGACCCGCGCGCTAGCCTGGGGGTGCCGGGCCCAGCTTTGCAGCCACGCTCCTGTCGACCCTATGAATTCACCCGGCCGCGCTGCGCCGCTCCCTGCTCTCGCCTTGGCCGAGCAACCACGCCTCCGCCGTCACCGGATCGTCGAAGCAGCGGGCGTCGCGGCCGCCGAGGGCGCGGATGAGCTGGTTGCGGGCGAGGGTGGGGCCGGCGACGAAGGCGAGGCGGCGCGAGCGGTAATTGGGCGCGGCGAGCATCTCGCGAAAGGCGGCGACCACCTCCTGCGGCTGGATTTTCAGCTGCCTTATGTCGTTGAGCGTGACGTGCTCGTTCGCCGGGCAGCGCAGCTTGCAATGCGCCCGATGCCGCGCGTCCGCGAAGGCGGCGATATCGTCGAGGGTGAAGAGGCCGGACATGGCGATCCGGACGAGGTCGCGGGCCGGGTCGACCTGGAAGGAAAAACGGGGGTTCATAGATGCTTGGTACGCGGGAAGGGTTTACCCGCGGGTTAAGCCGGCCAAGGGGTCTTGTTGCCCTGACGCCGTGCCCTCACCCTCCCACGCGCTTCGCGCGCGGGCCCCTCCTTTCCCGTGAAGGGAGAGGGCTTAAGCGGCGCGAAGTACCACTTCGCGACGAATTCTCTAGAGGCACGCTTCCAGATAGGGCGCGTCGAAGCCGAACTGCTTCGCTTTCTCCAGCGTGTAGGGGCGCAGGCCCATGGCGCGATACTCGCCGATGATCTTGCCGTCGGCGGTCTCGTCCAGATATTCGAACTTGAACAGCTCCTGGGTGACGTTCACGTCGCCTTCCATGCCGATCACCTCGGTGATGTTGGTGGTGCGGCGGGTGCCGTCGCGCAGGCGCTTCACCTGGACGATGAGGTCGACCGAATCGGCGATCTGGCGGCTGATCGCCTCCTTCGGCACCTTGATGTCGCTCATCATCACCATGTTCTCCATACGCGCGAGGCATTCGCGCGGGGAGTTGGAGTGGAGCGTCGCCATCGAGCCGTCATGGCCGGTGTTCATGGCGGCGAGCAGATCGAAGCACTCGCTGCCGCGGATCTCGCCGAGGATGATGCGGTCGGGACGCATACGCAGAGCGTTGATGACGAGGTCGCGGATGGTGATCGCGCCCTGGCCTTCGAGGTTGGGCGGCCGCGTCTCGAGCGGCAGCCAGTGCGGCTGCTGCAGCCGGAGCTCGGCGGCGTCCTCGATCGTGATCACGCGCTCGCCCGGGTCGATCAGCTTGGACAAGGCGTTGAGCATCGTCGTCTTGCCCGAGCCCGTGCCGCCGGAGATGATGACGTTGAAGCGGGCGGCGCCGGCGATCTTGAGGCAGGTCGCCATCTTGTCCGACATCGACCCGAAGGTCTTCATCATGTCGAGCGTGATCGGCTTCTCGGAGAATTTACGAATCGAGATGGCGGTGCCGCGCAGGCTGAGCGGCGGCACGATGACGTTGACGCGGCTGCCGTCCTGGAGGCGGGCGTCGGCGAGCGGCGTGGTCTGGTCGATGCGGCGGCCGACCTTGTTCACGATCCTTTGCGCGATCTGGAACAGATGCTCCTCGTCGCGAAACTGGATCGAGGCGATCATCAGCTTGCCCTTCTTCTCGACGAAGGTCTGGTTCGGGCCGTTGACCATGATGTCGCTGATCTCGGGGTCGTTCAGCAATTCCTCGAGCGGGCCGAGGCCGAGCAGCTCGTCGACCAGCACCTTCTC
>JAQGLF010000161.1 GCA_028293025.1 Alphaproteobacteria bacterium | reverse complement strand
AGGGTATGCCCTCCATGACGACGAGGCGGAGCGATTCGCCGGGCACGTCGACGCCGTCCCTGAGCGCATCGGTGCCGAGCAGGGACGCGCGTGGATCGTCGCGGAAGATGTCGATCAGGGTACCGGTGTCCATCGGATCGACATGCTGCGCGAAGAGCGGCAGCCCGATTCGCGCGAGCCGGTCGGCGATGCGGGCATGGACCGCCTTCAGCCGCTGGATGGCGGTGAACAGGCCGAGCGTGCCGCCCTCGGCCGCCTCGATCAGCCGCGCATAGGCGCCGGCCAGGCCGGCAAGGTCGCCGCGCTTCAGGTCGGTGACGATCAGCACCTCGCTGCGCGCGGCATAATCGAACGGGCTCGGCGCTTCGAAACGCTGGACGGCGCCGACATGGCAGGCGCCGGTCCGCGCCTCCGCCGCCGCCCAGTCGCCGGCGCCGCCGCGCAGGGTCGCCGAGGTGACGAGGACGCTGTGCGCCGGCTTCAGCACCGCCTCGGCGAGGGGACGGGTCGGATCGAGCCAGTGACGGCGCAGGCCGATATCATATTCGCGCCCGTCGACCCGCTCGACCGCCAGCCAGTCGACGAAGTCGACGTCGCCGCGGCCGCCGATGCGGGAGACCAAGGCGATCCAGGCGGCGAGGGTCTGGCTGCGCCAGGAGAGGCCGCCGATCGCCCCCTCGATCCGCGCCCGTGCCTGCGCGTCGAGCCAGTCGGGCGCATCCTCCATCACCGCTTCCAGCCGCCGCGCCAGCGCCATCAGCGGCCGCATCAGCAGCTCCAGCGCCTGGGCGGCGGGCGCGGCCGCCTCGACGATCGCGCCGTCGAGCTCCGCCATCTCGGTCTCGATCCCGTAGCCCGCATCCTGCGCCGTAGCCCGCGCGTAGACGGTGGCACGGACGGCGGCGAGCAGGGCCTCGACCGGCCCGAAGGCCTGGCCTTCGGCGATCCGCGCCAGCCAGCCGTCACCGGGCAACAGTCCCGCCGCCTGCACCGCCTGGTCGACCGCCGCGGCGCCCGCTTCGTCATAGGAGGCGACGTCCATCAGCCGTGCGGCGAGGCCCCGGCGCCGGCCGCGGTTGCGGGCTTCCGGGCCCATGATCCAGCGGCGAAGCTCGATCGCCTCCTGCCCGGTCAGCGCCGCGGCGAAGGTCGAATCGGCGGCGTCGAACAGATGATGGCCCTCGTCGAAGACGATCCGCGTCGGCGGGTTGCCGCCGTCCCGCCCGCGCGCCGCATTGACCATCACCAGAGCGTGGTTGGCGATGACGATGTCGGCGTCCTGGCTGGCGCGCGCCGCCCGCTCGATGAAGCATTTCCGGTAATGCGGGCAGCCGGCATAGACGCATTCGCCGCGCCGGTCGGTGAGCGCGGTGGCGCCGGCGCGGCGGAACAGGGTCGGCAGCCAGCCGGGCATGTCGCCGCCGACCATGTCGCCGTCCTTGCTATAGGCCGCCCAGCGCGCGACCAATTGCGCCAGGATCGCGGCGCGCCCCGCAAAGCCGCCCTGCAGCGCGTCCTCGAGATTGAGCAGGCAGAGGTAATTTTCGCGGCCCTTACGCACCACCACCTTGCGCCGCCGCTCGGCCGCATCGGGGAACAGCCGCAGCCCCTCCCGGTCGAGTTGGCGCTGCAGCGCCTTGGTGAAGGTCGAGACCCAGACCGCGCCGTCCGCCCGCTCCGCCCAGAGCGAGGCGGGAGCGAGATAGCCCAGGGTCTTGCCGATCCCCGTCCCGGCTTCGGCGAGCAGCAGGTTCGGCCGGTCCTCGGCGGCACGCGGTGCGAAGATTCCGGCCGCCGCCGCCGCATAATCGCGCTGTCCCGGCCGCACTTCCGCCTGCGGGCCGACCAGATTGCAGAGCCGGTCGACCGCGTCCTGCGGTGAAATCCTGAGCGGGCGCGGCGGCGGACGCGACCCTTTCTCCTCCCATTCCGGGAGGCGCGAGAACAGCCATTTCTCGTCCCGCTCCGGCCGCCGCAGCCGCTCTGCCACGGCCGGCGCCCAGGTCCATCGCAGCCGCGACAGCGCCTGCGCCGAGGCCCAGGCGCCTTCGCGCTCCGGCCAGTCGCCGCCGAGCGTCGCGAGCAAGGCATTCGCCGCCTCCAGCAGGAAGGACGCCGCCGCCGCGTCGTCCGCCGGCGTCTCGAGCCCCAGCGCATCGGCCAGGCCCTTGGGCGTCGGCACCGCATGCCGGGCCGGATGGACGAAGGCGAACAGCTCCAGCAGATCGAGGCCCGACAGGTCGGGATAGCCGAGCCTTTGCCCGACCAAAGGCGCGTTGAGCATGATCGTCGGCGTCTCCGCCGCGCGGGCGATCGCCTCGCCGCGGCCGAGCGCCCGCACCTCCACGTTGGACTCGGGCCCGCTTGGGCGGGCGAGCCAGATGCCGCCATGGGTTGCGTAGAGCGCCGGATAAGGCAAAGAGGCGGCCATCCCCGAGCTTTGAATGACCCGGAACGAAAGGGCAACAGTGAACGTCCCGCAGGAGCTTCGCGCCGCGGCTCTGGTCTCGAAGGCCTGGCCTTACGAGGAAGCGCGCAAGCTGCTGAAGCGCTGGCCGGACGGGCCGCCGGCGGGCGAGATCGTGTTCGAGACCGGCTACGGCCCCAGCGGGCTGCCCCATCTCGGCACGTTCCAGGAGGTGGCGCGGACATTGATGGTCCGCCACGCTCTGTCGGAGATGGTCGACTGGCCGAGCCGGCTGATCGCCTTTTCCGACGACATGGACGGGATGCGCAAGGTGCCGCCCGGCGTGCCCGCCCAGGACATGATGCACGCGCATCTCGATCAGCCGCTGAGCCGGGTGCCGGACCCCTATGGCTGCGGCCATGACTCCTATGCGGCGCATAACAACAATCTGCTGCGCCAATTCCTGGACCGTTTCGGCTTCGGCTATCAATTCCTCGCCTCGTCCGATTGCTATGTATCCGGCCGGTTCGACGAGGCTTTGCGCCAGGTGCTGCGCCGCTTCGACGCGATCATGGCGGTGATGCTGCCGACGTTGCGCGAGGAAAGGCGGCAGACCTATTCGCCGATCCTGCCGATCAGCCCCGAAAGCGGCAAGGTGCTGCAAGTGCCGGTGGAGGTGGTCGACGCCGAAGCGGGGATCGTCCGCTACGCCGACCCGGCCTCCGGCCAGGCGGTCGAGCAGTCGATCCTCTCCGGCGGCGCCAAGCTGCAATGGAAGGTCGACTGGGCGATGCGCTGGGTCGCGCTCGGCGTCGACTATGAGATGTCGGGCAAGGATCTGATCGATTCGGTGACGCAGAGCTCGAAGATCGCGCGCATCCTCGGCGCCCGGCCGCCCGAGGGGTTCAACTACGAGCTGTTCCTCGACGAGAATGGCGAGAAGATCTCGAAGACCCGGGGCAACGGCGTCACCATCGACCAATGGCTGACCTATGCGCCGGAGGAGAGCCTCGTCTTCTACCTCTATCGCG
Organism: Alphaproteobacteria bacterium; assembly: GCA_028293025.1. Taxonomy (GTDB): domain Bacteria; phylum Pseudomonadota; class Alphaproteobacteria; order Sphingomonadales; family Sphingomonadaceae; genus Allosphingosinicella. The sequence continues at coordinate 4,174 of JAQGLF010000161.1, read as the reverse complement.
AGCCGAGAAAGGCGAAGCAGCTGAGCTTCGGCATCATCCCCAAGGCGGTCGACGAATATCAGCAATTCCTCGCCGCTTATCCCAACCAGCCGATCGAGCAGAAGCTCGGCAATCCGGTCCATCACGTCCATGCCGGCCGGGTGCCCGAGGCACGGATGCCGCTCAGCTTCGCGCTTCTCCTCAACCTCGTCGGCGTCGCCTCGACCGACGACAAGGCTTTGCTCTGGGGTTTCGTCCGCCGCTACGCGCCGGAAGCCTCGCCCGAGACGCATCCGGCGCTCGACGCGCTGATCGACCATGCGCTCGCTTATTTCCGCGACTTCGTCGCCGGCTCGCTCCGCCGCCGCGCGCCGGACGAGAAGGAAGCCGCGGCTTTGCATGCGCTCGACGCCCGCCTCGCCGCTCTGCCCGCCGCCGCCACCGCCGAGGAGATCCAGACCGAGGTGTACGAGGTCGGCAAAGGGGCCGGCTTCGAGAGCCTCCGCGACTGGTTCAGGGCGCTCTACGAGATTCTGCTCGGCACCGGCCAGGGCCCGCGCATGGGCAGCTTCATCGCCCTTTACGGCATCGACAACAGCCGGCGCCTGATCGCCGAAGCGCTGGCGACACCAGCCCCATAACCCTCGTTTTCCAAGCGAAAGTCGGGGGTTAAGCTCTGCCAGTCGCGAAAATCTAGGCCGGCTGCCCGCCGCATGTTAAGGCCGGCGGAGGCGGAGGCCCCGTTCAATGGAAATGCAGCAGGTCCGCTATTTCGTGACGCTGGCGCAAGTGCTGAACTTCACTCGCGCGGCGGAGCTGTGCAACGTCAGCCAGCCGGCGCTCACCCGCGCCATCCAGCAGCTCGAGAACGAGCTCGGCGGACCGCTCTTCCACCGCGAGCGGGGGAATACGCATCTCTCCGAGCTGGGGCGGATGATGGAGCCCTATCTGGCCACCATCCACGACCAGAGCTGTGCCGCCAGGGAGCATGCCAAAGCGGTGAGCACGCTGGAGAAGGCGACGCTGACGATCGGCGCGATGTGCACGATCGGCCCGCAGCTGATCACCGAGCTGATCATCCGCTTCCGCACCGCGCATCCCAATGTCGATCTCGTCATGGTCGACGGCGGGGCCCCGGCTATGATCGAGAAGCTGGAGAAAGGGGAGCTGGAGATCGCCGTGGTCGGCGTCCCCGACGAGCTGCCGGAGACGCTTCACCAGCTGCCGATCTTCGAGGAGCCGTTCGTGATCGTGCTGCCGCCCAATCACCGGCTGGTCGCGCACAACCTGGTCCGCGCCGCCGAGCTCCACGAGGAGCCCTATGTCAGCCGCAGCAATTGCGAGGTGTTCGCGCCGGTGCGCAAGGATCTGAACAGCCGCGGCATCTTCCTGCGCAAGGTGTTCAGCTCGACGCGCGACGATTGGGTGCAGGGGATGATCAAGGCCGGGCTCGGCCTCGGCTTCTTCCCGGAATATGCGGTGACCGATCCCGATCTGGTGGTGCGTCCGCTGGTGGAGCCCGCCTATAGCCGCACGATCTACCTCGCCACGGTGCGGGGCCGGCCGCATTCGGCGGCGGTCGGCGCCTTCGTCCAGGAGGCGCGGCGCTATCCCTGGCCGGTAAAGGACAAGGCGGCGGCTTAGGCTTCAGGCGCCGATCCCGGAGGCCAGGCAGGCGCCGCTTCCGGCTTCCTCGCATCGCTGAGAAGGTCGTGGCATTCCGCCAGAGCGTCGAGCGCCAGCGGAAAGCCGGCATAGATGGCGGTCTGCATCAATATCTCGACCACCTCCTCGCGCGTGCAGCCGAGATGGAGCGCCGCGCCGACATGGACCCGTAGCTGGCGCAATCGCCCAAGCGCGGCGAGCGCGGCGATCGCAGCGAGCTCGCGGATGCGCAAATCGACGGCGCCGCGCGAATAGAGGTCGCCGAACGGGAACTCGATCGTCATCCGGGCGAAGTCGGGCGCGATCTCGGCGACCCGGTTGGCGCTTTGCTCGAGCGCTTCCCCGGAGAGACGCTGCAGGATCTCGACGCCGCGGCGGTAGCGTTCATCGGAAAGGGTCATGCCGTCTCCTCATCCGCCGATCGGCAAGCCGGGCCGGCCTCCTCATGCGACAAGCGTAGAGCGAGGGTCGGCAGGCTCAAAATGACTTGTCGTCATCGACTCCATGCAGAGCCGGCATTTCACCTTCGCCGTCCGCTCGCCCATCCTCCAGCCCGCACGCTTCATGAGGAGAACCGGCATGGTGATGGCGCAAGGCGAGCCGCCGGTGGTGACCGGCGTGGCGACGGATGCCGCCTATCGCGAAGGCGGCGCACCGGTAATCCTGTCGGACGCACTGATCCTGAGCGATGCCGACGGTACTTTCCTCGAAGGGGCGACCGTCAGAATCACCGCTGGGCTCGTGGCGGGGGACAGGCTGACGGTGGGCGGCGCAGAAGAAGGCGGGTCCTTGACGTTCGATTTTGCGGGTCGGGGCTATCTCATCGGCTGGCAATACGACTTGAGGACCGCGACGCTGACCTTCGAAGGCCACGCCCCGCTCGCCGCTTATCAGGACCTGCTTCGCCAGGTCGGCTTCTCGTCGGGCAGCGACAACCCGGGCGCCACCCGCACGATAGACTGGACCGTGAATGACGGACGTTATGACAGCCTGAGCCGGACGACCCACATCGCCGTGACGGAGATCAACGACCACCCCGTCCTGGTCGACCTCGCGCCGTCCCTCACCGTCGCCGAGCATGACGCGCCGCACCTGCTCGACGCCAACGTGAATTTTACCGACAGCGAGGGCAATTTCGACGGCGGCTCCCTCCGCCTTTCCGGCCTGCTCGCCGAGGACCGGATCGCCGTCCGCGATCAGGGCGCGGCCCCGGGCCGGATCGGCGTTTCGGGATCCGACATAAGCTATGGCGGCACGATCATCGGCAGCCTCTCGGGCGGCGCCGGCACCACCCTCGTCGTCACCTTCAACGGAGCGGCCAGCGCGGCCGCGGTCGATGCGCTGATCCAGAATTTGACCTATGCCACGGCCGGCGCCGCGCCGACGGCTAGCCGGACCCTGCTCCTCAACGTGTTCGACGCAGCCGGCGCCGATCTCGGGCCGGTTCCCGGGCCGACGACCTATGCCGGGCCGGCGGGAGCGACCGATCCTTTCCACGGCCTGGACGTGGGCCTCGAGGCCAGCCCCGCTTTCGTCGACCTCGACAATGACGGCAAGCTCGATCTGGTGGTGGGCAATGCCGCCGGCAAGCTGCACTCGTTCCACAACAATGGTGACGGCAGCTTCACCGAGCTCGTCGGCGCTGCCAACCCGTTCCAGGCCGTGAATTTGCTCAGCTTCGCGGCCCCAGCCTTCGCCGACATTGACGGGGACGGCGACCTCGATGCGGTGATCGGCTCGGCAGAGTATCCGCTGCGTACGTTCCGAAACGACCATGGCGTCTTCACCGAGCTGAGCGGGGCCGACAATCCTTTCCCCGGCTTGGTCGGTTTTTCCGGTCACGTTACCTTCGTCGACCTGGACAATGATGGCGATCCGGACGCCCTCTCCGTGGATCTTTCCGGTTTCCCGGTGGCGCTCAGGAACGACGGCGGCATCTTCACCGAGGTGCCCGGCAATCTCCTGAACGGCGCCATGCTGTCCTTCGACGACAGGACGAACCTTGTCGATATGGATGGCGACGGCGATCTAGACCTGGTCGTCGGCAATGATGCGGGCCATCTCCAGCTGTACCGTAACGACGGCGGCGTCTTCACCGAGGTGAAGGGCGCCGCCGATCCGTTCCGCGACCTGGACTTCGGCGCCGACGCCGTCCCCGCCTTTGCCGACCTCGCGGGCGACGGCAATCTGGACGTGGTGGTGGGCGCGTCCGACGGTACGCTGCACTGGCTCGACAACATCACACCCCGCGGCGCAGCCATTACGGTGGACGTGATTGCGGTCAATGACCCGCCGACGCTGACCGGCTTCGCGGCCAACGCCACCTTCCTCGAAAACGAGGTCAACGCCGCCCCGGTTCTGCTCGACGCGGACGTGACGTTCGGCGATCCGGAAGGCAATGTTGGCGGCGGCGCGCTCACCGTCTCCGGCCTGCTCTCCGAGGACCATGTGGCGATCCGCAACCAGGGGGACGGCACGGGCGAGATCGGCGTCTTCAGCAGCGACGTCCTCTATGGCGGCACCGTCATCG